>JAFXZW010000120.1 GCA_017541035.1 Eubacterium sp.
AAGGAAAGCAAATCGTACGCTTTGGGGGCTGGAACTAAAACAAACTGTTCACAACCCCTTTATTCTGCTATTATTATGAATGAACATGATTACTAACTTAATGACATTGGGGCGTACCAGAACCGTCCCCAATCGTTATAAATGATCAGAAAATGATACCAGGAGAAGGACAGGTTCATTCCCATGGCGGTGTTTGCGATAAATGCGGGATATAGTTTGTCCGCCGTCCATTTTGCAATAAGAATGGAGAGGGAAGCAGCGGGAATGCGGCAATTCAGAAGGGAATAAAGGAAGTTACCACTGAGTTCCCAGCCGGAGGGATTGAACGAAATGACGGTAAAGAATAGTCGTTTACACCTTTTCAGGATCCGTCAGAGGATCCGAAGAAAAACGATTGACATTTTATTAACGATATGTTATCTTGGCAAAGGATTAAATCTTTCAGGAAAGCGAGGTACGAATGATGATTGCGGTTAGAATGACTATTGTAACTGAATATAGCATGGAGACCTCGGTTTCACTTCGATAAACATTAACTGCTTATCGCTCCAAAGAGCGTGTCATTCATTGAATTAGGAACATTTAAACCGTGGCTTCTTTTGCTACGGTTTTCTTTTCTTTCCGGGAGCGCTATGCCGCTATTCTTCCGGTTCTCCATGCTATTTTTTCTTTCCAACGAAAAGTCCCATCGTACATGAATGGGAAGCAGATTGTGCTTTCTGATGCAAAAAGCGGAAAGCAAGGCGGTTTTCGTTCCTGACGATAAGGTTGGAAGGAAGACCCCGTCAAAATAGTAAGAGAATGGAGATAATAACATTGGACACAAATATCATTATACGAAAAGAAACAAAAGACGATTACTATAATACGGAATTATGCACCCTGCGAGCATTCTGGAATATTCATGGCCCTGGGTGCAATGAGCATCTGATGGTGCATAAGCTGCGGCAGTCAGAGGATTATCTTCCGGAGATCAGCAGGGTTGCGGAGCTGGACGGGAAGATCGTCGGTGTGATCATGTACCACAAAGCACGAGTTGTGGACGGTGATAAGGAGACGGAGATCATCGCCTTTGGACCTTTGGCAGTGGAACCTACCTGTTTCAGTAAAGGCGTGGGCGGCTTGCTCCTGAAGGAAACACTGAAGATCGCCAGGGAAGCGGGCTATCTCGGCATCGCACTCTGCGGCGAACCGGATTATTATCCGAAGTACGGATTCCTGCGGGGGGCAGGCTCCGGTTTGGAGCATGCGGTGTTCGGGACGCCGGATCCTTTTATGATCTATCCGCTGAACGAAGGCTTCGAGAAGCTACGCGGAAAATTCTATGAGGCAAAGGTTTTCGAAGAGTGCGATGATGAGGCTGAGATTGCGGAATATACGAAGAAATTCCCATATTATAAACCCCTCAAACTTTCGTGTCAGTGGCTTCACAAGGAGCGGCTTGGACGGATCTCAGAGGTGCAGAAGAACAGCTTCGTGATCCGATTCTGGGAGCTGGAAATTCCGGCAAAGCTGAAGGGGAATTTCTATGAGCGTTCTTCTGAGGAACTGCCGGTGGTTGGGGATTATGTGACCTTTGCCTACAACCCTAAGGGGGAGTCCACCATACTCTCGGTGTGTGAACGAGCCAGTCTGCTTCAGCGGCCGGATCAGGCAAAAACCGGTGTGATGCAGTACATGGCAGCAAATGTGGATGTTGCCTTTATCGTCACATCCTTAAATGAAGATTACAGCTATAACAGGATCGCGCGTTACAGCAGTGTTGCACTTGAGGCGGGGGTGAAACCCGTGGTGATCCTGACGAAAAGTGATCTATGCGGGGATGTGGATCGTTACATCGAAGAAGTAAAAAGCATTTCCGACAGGATCGAGGTACATGCGGTTTCCGCACTGCAGGGAATCGGAGTGGATGCGCTGGAACGGTATTTTGTCCCGGGAACCACTATTTGCCTTATGGGATCCTCCGGAGCAGGAAAGTCGACACTGATCAATACGCTGTCCGGGGAAGAGGTGATGAAAACCGGAGAGGTTCGTACGTCGGATTCCACAGGGAAGCATACCACCACCTACCGGCGTCTTCTGGAGCTTGGAAATGGGGTTACCATTATTGATATGCCGGGCATGCGTGAGATCGGCATCGCAAACAGTGAGGAAGGTGTGAAGGATACCTTCGCCGATATCGTGGAGCTGGAGAGCTGCTGTCGTTTCAGTAACTGCCGGCATGAAACCGAACCGGGATGTGCCATTAAGGCAGCAATCCAAAATGGAGAGCTTTCCGAGGAACGTTATGAACTTTACCAAAGTCTCAGCCGGGAAAATGTGCGTAACTACGCAAAGAAGAAGGAAATCTCGAAGTGGATCAAGGCGGAGAAGAAGGCCAGAAAATACAGGTGACGGAAAACGACGGTGATGGATATCACTTTCTGCTTTATGGAGACCGGAACTGTATTCATAAAGGACGGTACAAAGTTCAAGATCAATAGTTCACATAGAAAAAGCAGAACAGAAATGATTTCCGGGAGCTCAGGGAGGCAGGGTATAATGTGCCTGAACTCTCACCATCAGAGCTGCATCTTCTAATGACCGCATATATCACGGCGCTGTTCGAGCCGGTAGTACATAATTATGATTATGACGTAGCGATCAGTGCTCTCTCAACACTCGAGATATTTTTTTTATCCGGCTGGAAAAAGCTGTTGGGCGTATAAATAACCATATAAGAGATCAACTCACCGTCTGATTCCGTATCCGGGGTTAGGCGGTGAGGTCGTTTCAGGGGTAAGTTAACAAAATTATCATTGCTCACAGACTGGCAACCATTGAGGCGGCTGACCAGATTCTGGTAGTGGATGACGGGTGTATCGTAGAACGGGGAAGGCATGAGGAGCTGGTAAAGCGCGAAGGGAGATATGCCGGTTTTGTGAAGATCCGCCGACAGGCCGAGAACTGGAAGATCGCATGATACGATCGTCTGTTGACTATTTCTGTGGTGTGCAGTGTCGGAGTGTGGTAGAATAATGGTATAGTTGCAGGTAAGAAAGGTTATTTTTTCAGTGAAACCACTCGAGAAGTATGTGAGAAACCGGGGAATTATGGAGAATAATGGAAGAAGGAAAGTATCATGTTTAGGGAAATGCGGCGCATAAAACAGAAGATAACACGGGAAGAGTGTATTCGGATACTGAAGGAACAGCCGAGGGGAGTTCTGTCCATGTTCGGTGAGGATGGGTATCCCTATGGGATTCCCCTGGATCATTGGTATTCGGAAGAGGATGATAAGGTCTATTTTCATTGTGCAAAGGTCGGACATAAAATTGATGCCGTTAAGGTGTGTGACAAGGTGAGTTACTGCGTCATGGATGAGGGCTTCCGAAGGGCCGGAGAATGGGCACTGAATATACGCAGTGTTGTCATCTTTGGAAGAATCCGAATTGTGGAAGAGGACGAAAAGAAGAGGGAAATCTGTACGAGTCTTATTCGAAAGATGCATGATGATGAGGAATATCTCCGAAGAGAGATGACAAATGCATTTCCGAGAGTATGCTGTCTGGAGCTTACGATTGATCACATGACTGGAAAAATGGTTAACGAATCATAGTACAATCACAATTTTCAAAGGTGAAAATATGATCGTTATTATGTTCGGGAGGCATGAACAAAGATAGAAAAAGATCAGAATAAGGCTGATGCCGTGACTAAGCCCAAAAAGAAGAGGAGGCGGATTTCCTGGAGTCTGGTTGCATTTTTTTGTTGAAAACAATTGGTTAGTGATATATACTGATGGTTAGCAAATGCTAACTACAATTTCCAATTAGTGTAATCCAAATGGAATGCAGACAAGATGAAGGAGGAGAAAAAAATGAGTTGGTCAAAGATGGGTCTTTTTGCACTGGGGACATTGTTTGGTACTGCGGGGGTAAAACTTCTTTCCTCGAGAGATGCCAAAAAGGTATATACACATTGTACAGCGGCGGCACTTCGTGCAAAGGATGCGGTGTTGGACCAGGTTACCACGTTACAGGAGAATTGCTCGGATATTTATGCAGATGCAAAAGCAATCAACGAAGAACGTAAGAGCCAGGATGAAGCAGCAGTGATCGAGGAGGAAGAATCTTTGGAATCGATTGATGAGGCTGAAAAAGCAGAAAGTACGATATAAGGACGGTATTGGGCTGAAATGAAATATCGTATATTGCATGAATCAAAGGAACGGATACGCGTTCATCTCCCTATGCAGAGAATGACATTCCGGCAGGCGGATACACTGGATTACTATCTGAAAGGTTTTTCGGAGATACGGGAGCAGAAGGTGTATGAACGAACGGCGGATGCAGTTCTTTATTATAGCTGCAGCAGGGAGCGGGTTATCGAAATCCTGAGGGGCTTCTCCTTTGAAAAAACAGAGGCGCCGGAGAGTTTCTATGAGGCATCGGGACGGGAGGCGGCAGCAAAATACCGGGAAAAGATCGTCATGACAACGATCCTGCATTACGGAAAAAGGCTGATCATTCCTTACCCGATCCGAAAGATCTGGATTGCGGCTAAAGCACTCCGCTTTATCTGGCGCGGACTGAAGACGATTCCCGGCGGTCACTTGAAGGTGGAACTCCTGGATGCGGCTGCGATCACTGCGGCGCTTTTAACAAAGGATCATAAGACTGCTTCCGGTGTCATGTTCCTTCTGAACATCGGAGATACACTTGAAGAATGGACTCATAAGAGATCCGTGGATGATCTGGCACGTCGAATGTCTCTGAACATAGATAAGGTATGGCTGATCACGGAACAGGGAGAAGTTTTGACGGATGCAGCCAGGATTTCTCAAAATGACCGGGTTGTGGTACGGATGGGGAATCTTATTCCTTTTGACGGAGAGGTTGACAGCGGAGAAGGCATGGTCAATCAGGCTTCCATGACAGGTGAGGCGGTCCCGGTCAGTAAGGGCCCCGGTTCGGCTGTGTTTTCCGGAACGGTTGTGGAAGAGGGCGAGCTGATCATCAGAGTGACGAAAACCAGTGGCTGCGGGCGCTTTGATAAGATCGTGAAGATGATCGAAGAATCCGAGAAAATGAAGTCGGCTTTGGAAGGCAAGGCGGAGCGTATGGCAGATCGCCTGGTGCCGTATACGCTGCTGGCTTCCGGCCTCACCGGGCTTATAAGCAGAAATATTACCAAGGCTGTTTCTGTCCTGATGGTGGATTATTCCTGTGCACTCAAGATGACCATGCCCATTTCGGTCCTGTCTGCGATCCGGGAGGCTGCAGATTATGACATCACAGTTAAGGGAGGACGATTTCTTGAAGCTGTGGCAGAAGCGGATACGATCGTTTTTGATAAGACAGGGACTCTTACGAAGGCCAGTCCGAAACTTGTGAGAGTTGTGTCCTTTAACGGGGAATCCGAGGACGAACTGCTCAGACAGGCTGCATGCCTGGAGGAGCACTTCCCTCATTCCGTGGCAAGGGCAGTTGTGGTTGCTGCAGAAGAAAAAGGACTAACCCACGAGGAAATGCATTCAAAGGCAGAGTATATCGTTGCACACGGTATAGCATCTGAGATTAACGGTGAAAAAGCGGTGATCGGAAGCTATCACTTTATCTTTGAGGATGAAAAAGTGACACTTCCTGAGGGAACAGAGGAAAGGTTCAGGAATCTTCCCGTAATGTATTCCCATCTGTACTTTGCAAAGGGAGGGAAGCTTGCTGCCTGTCTTCTGATCGAGGATCCCATGCGGGAAGAAGCCGGAGAAGTAGTAAGACAGCTGAAAGACCTGGGCTTCCGGCATATTGTGATGATGACCGGTGACAGCGAGCGGACAGCGGCATCGATTGCAAAAGCTGCAGGGATAGAGGAGTATTATTCGGAGGTTCTTCCGGAGGATAAGGCACGATTTGTTGAAAATGCGAAAGAGGAAGGAAAACGTGTCATCATGGTGGGCGACGGGATCAATGATTCTCCGGCACTTTCCTCAGCGGATGCCGGTATCGCCATCAGTGAAGGCGCAGAGATTGCCCGCCAGATTGCAGATATTACAATTAATTCTTCTCAGCTGGATAGTATCGTGACACTTCGCAAAATCAGCACACAGCTGATGAAAAGGATACGGTTCAATTACCGGACCATTGTGGGCTTCAACACGGCGTTGATCCTGCTTGGAGTTGCAGGGGTCCTCAGGCCGGCAACTTCCGCATTTCTGCATAATGGCTCTACCATTGCGCTGGGCTTGAAGAGCATGACACCGCTTCTTTGATACCAGTGAAGCCCCAGAGTGAATGGAAACACGACCAGCGTATTTGATATACTGCGTAAAGCTGATATGTCTGACGCGGAAAAAGAAAGTCTGATCCATGAAAAAGGAAGGAAACATATGCTCCAGGATATTTCACCATCGAAAATGGATATCAGCTATAAAGAAAAGACACCCTCCGGGGACTCTGTTTTCATGGTGTTCCGGGAGGGGAAGATCCTTACAGCCCGGGGTGAAAGCGAAATCCGTTTTCCGGATCCGAAGGATGTAGGTCTTAAGGATACAGTATATCTCTTTAGCGTGGATGATGCGGATTACTTTCTTCTGAATAACGGTCCGGCAGAGCTGAAGGGCTTTGAATACCAGTCCATGAGGGAACTTCGCAAACGGAAACCGGAGAATACCACAGCGCTTTTCGCAGCATTTACCGCATATCATCTTTCAGTCTGGTACGATGCTAATCGGTTCTGCGGGCATTGCGGCAGCGTCCTTACGAGGGATACGGTGGAAAGGGCAATGGTTTGTCCGGATTGCGGAAACAGAGTATACCCGCGGATCAATCCGGCTGTGATCATCGGAATCCGAAATGGGGACCGGATCCTGATCACCAGATATCGTACCGGCTATGCGCATAACGCACTGGTAGCAGGCTTTACGGAAATCGGAGAGACTCTGGAGGATACCGTACGTCGTGAAGTGATGGAAGAGGTAGGCGTGAAGGTGAAGAACATCACCTACTATAAATCCCAGCCCTGGGGAATGGCCCAGGATCTGTTAATGGGCTTCTTTTGTGAACTGGATGGGGATGAGACCATTCGGATGGACGAGGGTGAATTGAAATACGCCGAGTGGGTAACGCGGGAGGAACTGGAGCTTCAGCCGGGCGACATCAGCCTCACGAATGAGATGATGAAGGTATTCAAGTATAACAGAGGGAATCAGATTGAATGGATACCGGCTCAGAGAATGGACATACCAGACGGGCATGGTTGATAAGATCAATGACAGGATGGATACGACGAAAAAGACTAATGATTTTATAGTATTTTTTTTAGTGTCAATATATTTTGCTCATCTTTATATTCGTAGATAAGGTCATCCATGGTACTCTGTACCAGAAAAACCCCCAACCCGCCTATGGGACGGTCTTCGCCGCTGAGTTCCAGGTCAGGTTCTTCTGCTTCTAATGGGTTGAAGGGCTTTCCTTTATCCTTAAAGGTGATGATTATGGCAGGTGGTTCTTTTTCACTTTCCACACAGACGGTGACCGGTCCGACTTCGGAGTCGTAGGCATAGAAACAGATATTACCATATATTTCGTCGATGGCAAGCTTTATCTGGGACCTGGTCAGATCGGAACAGCAAAGGGCATCCAGCTCGGAATTTATGAATTTGATGATGGTTGAGTAATTATCAATAGTTGACTCGATTTCCAGCTTTTTCATATTCACGTCACCTCTTGGGTTTAAGATATGATAGGTACATCATAAATGGACCGACCATCCGGAGTCGATCTTTTCATGTATTTTCTGTAATGTTTCCTCATCCAAATCCGGCCAGTCGTTTACCGTTCGGGCTTTGTTCGTGATCAGGTGAGCCTTCTCAGCGCATAAGGCCAGAGGGGTGTCCGCAAGTGAGTCTGAATAGAAGTTTTCAATCTCCGGGAAATCCTGATCGAAGATGTAAGCTGCCTTCTCCCGGGCATACATCAGATTATCCACAAAGGCTCCCACCTCACGGTCATAATCCGACGCTACACAGTTTACACCGAGTCTTCTCGCAATCGGTTCTATGATACATTTCGGAGACGCACTGATGATCAGATCATCCGGCCTTCTTTGAGCAAGATACCATTCGGAAATCCTTTTCTCATGCTTGTCCCAGAAGCGTTCTATCTGCACATCAAAATCATCTACCTTGCACAGAAAACTGAAGAAGGTGCGTTCCATGACAAACCTGGGGACCTTCCCCCGCTTATGTTGGATCATACTCTTCAGTGCCTTTGGGAAAAAAGTAAACCAAAGGGAGGGATGTCTGTTCATGCACCAGAGAGCAAAGCTTATGGCACAGTCTGGGTGATATATCGTTCCGTCAAAGTCATATACATTCATATTATTTGCACCCGAATACTTTATCCAAACCGGTAATGTTAAGGGTTTCTTTAAATGTGGGACCGATGTTGATGACATTCATCTTGCCCTTATTTTTCTTCAGTGTCTTAAATGTGGCAAGCAGGATACGGAGACCGGCGGAGGATACAAAATCGCATTTTTCGAAATCGAAGGTTACAACGTTCAGGCTCGGTAGTTCCGGATCCAGAATCTCCTTCAGCTGCGGTGCGGTACCGGTGTTGACCTCTCCGATTAAGAATATCGTCAGTTCATTTCCTTCTTTTTGAGTTTTCAGTTCCAGTTCATTTTCATTTTCCATTTTTATAATCCTCCTTATTCATGAGTGGTTATTTTATAGTGAGTATCGTCATGGTTATGTCATCAAACTGATCGATTCCTTCTGAAAAACGATTTACATCCTCAAGAATACGGGAGAGTACCATCTCGCCGTTTTCAGAGGCAGTTTCGTTTAAGACCTTTTTCAATCGGTCATCTCCATAGATGGCTTTGTTCTGGCCGTGAGCTTCGGTGACGCCGTCCGTATAAAGAAGCAGGCGATCTCCGGAGGAGAGTCTGATCTCGCTTTTCTCATATTCTGTATCATCAAGACCGGCCAGAAAGAGTCCATGTGAATCCGCCAAAAAATCACAGGGGCTGTTCTTCCGCATGAGAAGAGGGTAGTTGTGCCCGGCGTTGGTATACTGCAGGATCATGGTTTTAATGTTCAGGATCCCGATCCATGCAGTGGCAAACATTTCGGCTTTATTATTCTCACAGAGACGCTGATTGACTATGGTGAAAATCGTTGCTGTGTCTTTGTTTGTCAGGGCATAATCCTTGATGGTGGTCTTGGCGGTCATCATAAACATCGCAGCAGGGATTCCCTTACCGGAGACATCGGCGATTACCAGAGCCAGATGGTCATCATCTATCATAAAGAAATCGTAGAAATCTCCGCCTACTTCTCTTGCGGTGGTCATAGAAGCATATAGGTCAAACTCCTTCTGTTCTGAAAATGTAGGAAAGATACTGGGAAGCATATCGCGCTGAATCTTCTCTGCAAGCTCCAGTTCGGCGCCGATCTTTGCTGTGCTTTCCGTTAGTTCCTTCTGCTTCTGCATCAGCTTCTGGCAGCAGCCTACCAGGGCAACGCTTGCTTCGGAAATAATGATATACTGCAGAAGCTTAACGAAATAGTCGGAAACGGTGGTGTTATAAAGCATGAGAGAGTTTTCGTAAGGGATGTCTCTCACGGCGTCATCTAACCACATTTTTTCATTTGTTACAATGGTTGTGCCGGGGGCATACTGGACAAAATTCATATCCAACATACCGTGATTGGCGCCATACAGATAAGCAAGATAGAATACGATGGTCGAAAGGATTGCGATAAAGATGGTATATTTTTTGTTGAAATAGCGAATGGACAGCAGGATTGGAATGGTGATCAGCAGGGTAACATTGTAGGTGAGCGCTGATGTGGTCACGGCAAAAACGATGGTCATCGCATCCATCAGAATATACTTGATCCAGGGCTTTTCGTACTTGAAATGTATACTGGCTGCAGCGGCTACAGTCAGCAGCAGAATGTTGGAAATCATCAGCTCACGGAATTGAACGCGAATATAGAAAAACCCGGTTTCGAAAAGGATCCATGTTATCACAACGATTCCCAGGGTGACGAGAAGAATACGTGTCAGGACACGATTTGCCTCGATTTCATTTTCCTTCAGGATCCTGTTGGTATCCATTTTGCCTCCTTATTTTGGTTCAAGCGTTGATCTTTTTAAAATTCTTAGCATTGGTTTTGTAAAGCTGCTTAAATACCCGGAAAGTTTTCTCGTATATTTTCTGTTCCATTAAATCCGGAACATAGGTATGCACGGGCTTCACCAGCTTCCGGGCCAGCTTCCGGACATCGCATCCGCGAATGCCGGCCGCCACAACCAAAGCGGCACCGGTGGCTCCTGCTTCCTGCGGGTTATTAATGGTTTCGATCCTTCGTCCGGTGATATCAGCCAGCATCTGGCAAAATACGGGAGAGAGAGCACCGCCTCCCACAAACCGGATGGAATCGGAGGTTTTCACTTTTCTGTCCTCACACTCCAATAACCACCTGAGGTGATAGCAGATACCTTCGAATATGGCCCGGAACATATCCTTGTTAGTGGTATCAATTCCTATATTGAAGAAGATCCCTGCGGCATTGGCGTCCTCAAAGGGACATCGGTTTCCGTGAAGCCATGGAGTGAAGATAACACCGTTCGCCCCGGGAGGAACCTTGCTGATTGCATCAGAGATATGCCTATAAATGTTCTTGAACAGATTTTCAAAATCCGACGTATTCTCCGAGGGTTTTAAAAAGTCATTTAGTTCATCCAGTATGAGATTGTCCTTTATCCAGTCGATGCACTTACCGGCTGTTTCCAGTTCCGCATAATAATTGTAGTAGCCTCGACAGGCGGAGAGGACACCGGTGATCATCGCGTTTAAATCCACCACCTGATGATTTAAAAAGGTGGAGACCCATCCGGAGGTTCCGACATAGATGTGTGTATCTCCGACTCTTGTTGCGCCCGCTCCGATGCTTACGAAGGTTGTGTCGCCGCCCCCTGCATATACGGGAGTGCCCGGTAACAGTCCGAGCTCCGAAGCTGCTTTTTCCGTCAGGTCACCGGCAAGATCTGTACAATTGATGATCTTTGGGAGATGCCGTGGGTTTATGCCATACATTTTCAGTAAGCCTTTGTTCCAGCCCTCCCGGCCTTTTCGGGTATCATAGAGGAAGGTGGCAAAAGCCGAGTCCGCAGTTCGAAAGATATTTCCTGTACAACGTGCGGCCAGGTATTCATTGATATCCAGCCATTTATAGGCTTTATTAAAAATTTCCGGTTCGTTTTTTTCTACCCATTTGTATTTCCACACCGGGTCCTTGGCACTGGTGGATGCAGCATAGTTTACGGCCAGGTTTCGCGTGAGCTTGAACAGGTTACAACCGGATACTTTTATGAGCCCGCTGCACATGCATTTCTTATATTCATTCACGCCCCTTTGGTCCAGATAGTTCATAGGGCGCCTTAGTGCATTTCCTTGTCTGTCCACGAAAACGGAACCCTGTATCTGGGTGCAAAATGCAATTCCGCTTATCTCTTTGGGTTTAACATCACAGCTCTGAAAGACTTTTTTTGTGGTGGAGCATATGGCGTACCACCATTCCTCCGTATTCTGTTCCACTCCTCCGTCATCACTTGTATAAAGGGAATAATTGGCAGAGTGCCCCGAGATGAGACGTATTGTTTTGCTTATGTCAAAAAGACAGGTTTTTACGCTACTCGTTCCGAAATCGTAGATGATTATGTACATGGTCGGATACTCCCTCAGCCGGTATCAAGTGTCAATAAAGATAGATTGATTATAACATATTCATTATTATTTTGCATTTACAAAAATGATGAGATCACTTCACGAAAAACAGGAAGGGATACATGAAGTAAAGAATTGATTATGGCAGCGGGCCCCGGCATTGCGCCTGGTTCTGTCCCTTATTTTGTGAAATTGACATGGTATAGTTTTGGATTGTCGATATTTTTCTAATATGCTATATTTACATAAAGGAAAATGTGCGTGTGTCAGGAATGGATAATTCCCTTATTTTTTATATCATGTGTGTTTTTCATTTCTGCAAATACTTTCCGTGAGAAAGCCGAAACTCATTCGTATCAAAAAAAAAGGGTGGTTCATATCGAAAATGGAGAACGAAGTTCCCGCTGATCATGTTCAGGCATCTTATGTATTGTCATATCCAATTCTTTGATCAGTACCCTCAAGGGAAAGGATGTCAAATTTAAGGGCATGTCATCAGATAAGATCCATTACAAGAAGATTCATTAATCAGAGAGGGGAGTTACTCATGAAAACAATGTTGATCATTTTGATGCTGATAATGCTGGCAGTGGTTCTGATCATTCCGGTGACGGCAATGTGGATATCGAGCCTGTTCGTCGATCCGGAGAAGGAATACGATACCGACAGCTGGATCCACCGGAAACTGCTGTATTTGGGTACGGCCATCATGCTGGCACCCTTAAGAGTACGTATCCACGTATCCGGAAAGGAGAAGGTACCGAGAACGAAGAAGGTCATGTTTGTTTACAATCATGTATCGAATTTCGATCCGCTTATCCTGTATATGATCTTTAAGCCCTGGAATATCGCCTTTCTTTCCAAGAAAGAGAATTTCGATATCCCTGTCTTCGGGCGCATTGCGAGAAGGTGCTGCTTCATGGCCATCGACCGTGAGGATCCCAGGGAAGCACTGAAGACCATCAATCGGGCTGCAGAGTTTCTGAAGAAGTCAGAGGTTGCCATCGGAGCTTCCCCGGAGGGAACCCGCAGCAAGACAGGAGAACTGCTTCCCTTCCACGACGGCGTTTTCAAAGTGGCGAAAAAGGCAGATGTACCGGTGGTGGTTGTGCGGATCCGTGAGACTGAGAAGATTCGTAAGCAGGCACCGCTCCATCGTTCCGATGTATACTATGATATCGTCGATGTGATAAAACCCGGAGATCCGGAGTGGAAGAATGTACACATGATCTCCGAAAGAGCCAGGACTTCCATCCTCGAAAAATAAGGGGAATCGTGAATGACAATGAAGCTAGAATAAACAATGCTATTTTTACAAGGAGGATTGCTTATGAATGAAGAATTGTCCTTTGATGATTTGGAAGGGGCTGCCGGAGGAATTGTAGTTGCTACAGCAATAAAAAAAATTTTAAGAATCGAGTATATATTATTATAGATCAACAGGAGATCAGGAGAAGTCTTTTTCACTTCAAAAGAATACTTTCAGGTTATATAATGAGTGTGTCAGATGAAGTAATTTCATCGATACACTCATTTTTATGATGCGGGTACATTTACGGGACGATGCACCGGCAGTAAAGACGGATCAGTGCGGAAAAGTCTGTGAAGAGAAAACCCGAACAAAAATAGATTATGGGAAGGTACATATAGGCCTATGGATTGATCGGGTGGTCTATGGTAGAATGGGTGCAGGATCGGCATTTTCAGTCATACGAACCCCATTTGCAGGAGTGAACAGTGCAATTCAACATTTAATGAGAATTTGGAGAGATCAACGTGATCATAAGGAGATTTGAAGAGTCAGATGCCGGGGAGGTTTCTCGGCTCATAAGAACCACAATACGAATATCGAACACAAAGGATTATCCGGTTGAACTTATGGATGCTCTTATAGAAGAGGAAACAGAAGAGCATGTACTCGAAAGAGCAAGCTGGACCCATTTTTATGTGGTGACGGATGAAGATAAGATCATAGGCTGCGGGGCCATCGGCCCATATTGGGGAAAAGAAGATGAAAGCAGCCTGTTCACCATATTTGTGCATCCGGATCACCAGGGAAAAGGCATCGGGCGGGATATCGTGAATACGCTTGAACAGGATGTATACTTTAAGCGTGCAAAAAGGATTGAGATACCTGCATCCATCACGGGAGTTCCTTTTTACCGGAAGATGGGGTATGCGTTTAAAAACGGAGTAACAGAACCGGATGAAGAACACCTGATCAGAATGGAGAAGAAAAGGGAATTATGGGACTTATATGACCGGGAGGGAAAGCAAACTGGGGAGATATTTGAGAGAGGTTTCGGAACTTATCAAAAGATACCTCAGGGCAGATACCATCTGGTAAGTGATGTCCTGGTTCAGAATAAGGACGGCAGGTTTCTCCTCTGTAAGAGACATATGGAGAAAGATGTTTATCCGGGATTCTGGGAAGCGAGTGCCGGAGGCTCTGCGAAGGTGGGCGAGTTGCCCGGGGAGTGTGCAAGAAGAGAATTGAAGGAGGAAACCGGACTCGAAACGGATCAGCTGGATCTGATCAATGTTGTATTCCGTGAACCGAGTCACAGCCTGATATACTGCTATGTCGCCCGTGTGGATGTGGATCCGGATTCAGTTATCCTTCAGGAGGAGGAAACTGTCGATTATAAATGGGTTGATGCTGCCGGACTGATTGACTATTCGGTGTCGGATGTTGCCATAAAAACGAGTGTTGTGAGATATGAGAATTTCTACAATGTCATAAAGCTTGCGGTTCAGAATATTCATGTCAGAAAAGCATTTTCCAAAGATGTGCCAAGGGTAAAGACCCTTTTTACCGAAATGATGAGGACCATATACAAAACGGACGAGGTGGAAGATGGATATGAAGATGGATATCTGGATAAATATTTCTCCGGTACAGGTGATTTCATTTATGTTGCCGAGGCGGAAGGTGAAGTGATCGCGTTTCTCTCCGTTGAAGAACACAATGAAAATGAAAGATTTATCTATCTGGACGATCTTTCGGTAACTGAAAAGTTCAGGAACAGAGGGATAGGAAGGTGTCTGATCGGTATGGCGGAAATGTATTCTGTCCAAAAAGAAATACCGGCGATTATCCTTCATGTTGATAAGGAAAATGATTTAGCGTACAAACTGTATAAACGACTTGGATATTCGGTAATTACGGATGATGGAGACAGAATGCGAATGAAAAAGTCTCAAACGTATACAAAGCAGGAAAGCGGAATACGAAGAGTGTAATTCCGAAGAAAGGAACGAAATGATCGACAGAGAAAAGGTATATAGGGACATCAGTGCATTTATCTATAAATATACGCATGATTCAGCTCTGACCTATCCGAAGCCGGAAGATTATGTTCAGCTTTCGGAGGATATGGGTTTCGCGAAAATAAGTCTCAGATTGGATTTCCCACAGGGAATGTTTGCAAGTGCGAATAATATCACCAGGATCATTTATGATTCCCAAAGAGAGCCGGGAGAGGAGATCACATTTCGCTATACCGTCGCGATGGGCGGGATTGTGGAGGTGGTTTATTATCTGGACAGGGAGACAAAACTGTTGGAGGAGGACAGAAGCCTGTATCAATGGGTATGTGATCAGATCTTTCTGGTATACGGAAAGCAGCAGGTAGTGGATGCTCTGAACCTGGTTTCAAAGGTGAGCCGCTGAAGTTACAATAGATGAGTGTTCTCGCAGCACATTGCACACGTAGTGTGCGTGCTGCGAATCATCAAGGCAAAATACCTTTTGACCCCAGCATCATTAAATAAATCAAATGATTAATGTATGGCAAGGATAGGAGAAGGCGGACATGAAACAAAATGATGATTCCAAGGTACAGACGGGCCAACAAGACTACGGTCAGCAACCCTCTACGCAGCAGGGCTATGGTTATCAGGATTATGGACAACCGGGCTATGGACAACAAGGTTACGGACAGCCGGGCTATGAACAACAGGGTTACGGACAGCCGGGCTACGGACAACAGGGTTACGGACAACCGGGCTATGGACA
>JAFXZW010000121.1 GCA_017541035.1 Eubacterium sp.
CAATTCTTTCCAAGCCACCAGCCCTGAACAAATTCGTTCTGCGCTGCAAAGCCATCAGCCTTGAAGTAGTACCATTTTCCGTCAATCTTCTGCCAGGTATTCTTCAGCATGGAACCGTCAGACCGGTTGAAGTACCAACCATAAGGGCTCTCTTTCCAACCTGCTTTTTCGCTCTTTCCGTCCCAGGAACCGTCCGCCTTAAGGTAATATCCATTCTGGTATGCGTCCTTCTCCTGATATCCCTTAGCATCAAAGTAATACCATTTTCCGTCGATCTTCTGCCATTTATTCTTCGGATACCATCCGGAGGTATCCTGATACCAGCTTCCCTTTCGGTTGCTTTTCCAGCTTCCGGTGGGTTTGTAGGTCTGCCCGCCATCCGCATCATACCATTTGCCGTTCACCCATTCACTGGAGTATTTCTTCGTCTGAGGCTTCTCCCCTTCTTCCGGTTTCTGGGGTTCTTCCTCGGGCTCTTCCTCAGCGGGCTCCGGAGGATTCACCTGCCCACCGGAGGATTTCGATCCGGTTTTTGCCGTAACCGTGTCACTGAATTCTCCGTAATACACCTCATCCATTCCTCTGTCCACCGCCTCCTCCGACATAAGTACAAAGTCGACAGCTACGAGTTCATATTCCGTTTTTGCCTCGAGTCCGGTCAGGATCAGTTCCGAAGACTCAGCTGTATACTTCACAGAGCTCCATTCCTCTGTACCGGTCTTCCGATAGAACAGTACATATCCATCAAAACCCGTCTCCTTCAGATCCTTCATATTAACCCGCAGCTTTGTTCCATCGGCCGTGGTGCTTTCTATTTCCGCTTTGGGAGGTACGATCGCAAAGTACTGCTCATTCACATAGGGATCTTCCGGATTCAGACACTGTCCGGCCGCTTTCACGATCAGCTTTCCCGTTCCGCAGAGGACATTGTCTTCATACGAAATGGTGTAATCCTTCCCTTCTTCCAGAGGGAGTCCTCCATAACTCTGCACCTTACACTTCGGAAGGATAGGCTGCCCTGTATAAATGTAATAATTAGCATTCCAGAGGGCCTCATCTGGCCTATATAACTCAACATTAATCGGATCTGCATACAACACCTTGATCGGAATAACCCGTTGTCCCGCTCCTTCCACAGTAACGATCACATGGGTATTTCCAACACCGACAGCTTTTGCAACAGCCCGAGATTTATTCGATGACACCTCAAGTTCCAGAATCTCATCGCCGCCATCCGCAAGCTCCCAGCGAATCTCCGGGCTTCCAATCTCATGATCCGATGCTCCGCTGAAGGAGATATTCATCGTTGCCGCTTTCCGGGAATTCTTCTCTGAATCATGAAAGACAAGGGATTTCTGTGAACAACTCACTGTGAGCGCCACATCCGGGCACACCTCACAAAAGCCCTTGATCATACAGTTATCAAATACTAAACCATTGTCTTCCATGAAGGCTCCAAACTTATCCCTGCAGAATTCCGCGTCCGTGAGATCGCCCCATTTTCCTTTATCATAGAGCATGCTTTCCCCCGGATTCACAACAGCTACTGAATAAACGCCTCCTCGCAGGTCTGCCCAGGACTCTCCATAGGAAAAGGAAAGTGGAATCGAATAATAACCATTTTCCTCCACATTCGTGATAACAATGGAATAGGTCTGGCCTCTCTGTACGATCCCCGGAGTATCCAAAACGATCTTGTGAAAACCTCCATACCGGAACCGTTTCTCTCCGGAAGCCATCAGGATCCCGTCCACCGGAGATTCATAACCATCACATAGCAGGTAGACCTCATATTTTACCGTCGTCTCTGGATTAACAGTCACAAAGGAAATGGCCTTCAGCTTCTCTGTTGCTTCTGCAGTAAAGAGATTTGCACTCCTGATTTCGGTATCCGAAAAAAAACTCTTCGTAACTCCGGACTGCATATAGTCATACTCATCAAGGTAATACCCCTCATCCTGGGTCCTCTCATCAAATTCCAGTGCTTCCGGCAGCATCATGCTGCGATCATAGTAGGAAAGCCAGAAATAACCGGTATGGACATCTGACGTCGCCTCATAGGGCGCCTGATCCTGTCCCTGCAGCAGTCCCCATGTTCCATTTCCATAGTTCGGAAAAGCCTCTTCACCGGAGCCCCAGCTGTTCTTGACCAGCCATGCTCCATCCCCTTCCGGCTGATGTGCTTCCGGGAAATTCTCCTTCGGATAATTATCATCCCAGCCAACGATCGCCACCGCGTGATTGGTCTGTGCATCATCCCATGTGAAATGCGCCCAGTTCTTCAGACTTATATACTCTCCATCCTCCATGCTCTGAGACGGACTGGATGAATCCGCATGAAAGCCGATACTGACACCTCTTTTTGCCAGGAGCTGCTCCTTGATCGCTGCCGTTCCTGCCTCATTGTAACGATAGTTGCCCTCATCATCGATCTCTGCCGGACTTGGAAGGAAATAGCTGCTCTTCAGAATATAATTCTGCACGAAACGGAAGTTTTCCGTCAAGGTCCAGTCATCATCTTTGCTGTAGCAGAAATTACGATATTCTCCATCTATCAGTCTCTGCTCCGTGTAGCCGTTGGCCCCCCTGTACACCAGTTCAGACCTTAAGCTCTCATTGGTCGGACCGATACCCATGGCAAAAGTCTGAGTAGCCAGAAATGGCTTCCCGCCTTTATAGGTGTCAGACGCGCTTGTCCCGGGCACATGGACTCCCTCTCCATTCTGACTGGATTCGGGATCATTCAAATATGTCGAGGCGAAATACGCCAGCTGTTTTTCCGAAAGGTCAAGTGTCTTCCAGGCATCCGGATCATCCTCCAGTATTGTACTCAGGATACTTGTTTCCGCTGCGGAAATTGCCGCAAAACCCCAGCAGGTACCGAAAGGATTCTGCAGCTTTACTCCGGTCACATAACAACGATCCCCGATACCGTCCCCATCTGTATCCACACTCCGAAGATCGAACGGTCTGGAAAGGTCTTGCTCTTTGAAAGGATCGCATTCTCGGATTTCTTATTGGTATACTCCACTGACGATCGGAGCATCGGCTGTGCCTTCTCCGTCACATCGACCGTCACTGCATTCTCATTTCCTTCGTCCTCCGGCTCTGCAAAGGCATGGTACCCGCTTCCCATCAAACTTCCGAAAACCATTGCAAAAGACAGGGCACTTCCCAAGATTCCCGCCCTCCATGTCTTCTTTCCGGAATCAGTCTTTGTCCTTATTCTCATATCCGCCCCTCTCTTTTCCCCCATCTGGAAATAGGAAACAACTCAATCCAAGATACCTCAAAAGGTATTCGTCTTTCATTAGCAACTTTGGTGAGAAATATATTAACTGCTGCAGACATCGTTAATCCCATAGCAGAACAAGCACTCTCTGCTTTCGCCTTAATTGAATCATCTATTCTAAAACTAACCTATGCCATAAAAACACACCCATTCTATAAACATAGTATAGCATATGCTTCTCATTGTAAAGCGCATTTGAATGTTTTATAAAAATAGGGTGTCCCCATGTCACCTAACGATCTTTATCATGGCAAACAATATAATTGCTGTTGCAGGATATTCGGCGATAGCGTATAGTAATCGTAAAATGCCATCAACAAAAAAGACTGGGGATATGGAGGATTAACTACTATGACAGTACCCGATCTTGTTACGACTATCCTTATCTATTTTTACGCTGCTGAAATACATGTGGGATTTGTTATCATTTCAAAAAAATGTTTTTTTGACAGATACAGCATCGGCAGGATCATTATGCTTATTATGTTGTCACCCTCATTAGGGGCAATTTTCATGCATATTCTTACCGACAGTTATTATTTCGGAGACAGCATTGATGATCTTATCCGCGGACATCTGATATATCTTGCACTGGTGATGATCGTTGTAGCAATCCAGATTCCGTTATATCTTTGGTTTGTAAAGCCTCAGAATAAATCCGTTGCAGCATTTATATATCTGTGCTGCCTTACATTTATAGTCTATAACGATTTTGTCGAGAACGTTTATGATGGATTAAGCATTACAGGAAGTGTCTGGATCAAGAATGCATTGATGGTCATTGCCGCAGCGGTTTTTTACAGATTTGTTATCCTTCCGCTTTCCCGGGTTTCAAGGATAAAGCAGAACCGGGGTATGGCGGTATTTGTAGTTATTCCGGTAATTGCGATCGCAATAAAGCTTTTACTCCTCATGTTGAAGGATATTGCAAATGAATACAGTTATTACGGCACCGGTGTAGTAAACGCTCCGGAATTTAAATCTTCGCGCGATGCACTTGCACCTTACTTCAAGGATTTCTTAAGAGGATGGGAAATATACCGTGAAGTCTATTCGATTGCATGCTACAGCATTATCGCGATGCTGATCATTGCATTTGTGGTTATCGTGCGCAATGTGATACATCTGAATGAGATAAGCCGTCAGAATCTCGAGATCCAGGCAGCCAGAGATGATGTGAAGGAATTGTCGGTTGAGGTGATGGAGGCACTCGCTCATACGATAGATGCGAAGGACAAGTATACCAACGGCCATTCCATCCGCGTTGCGCAATATTCGCGGATGATCGCCATGAAAATGGGCTTATCAGCCGAAAGCTGCGAAAACATATACTATATGGGACTTCTTCATGATATAGGAAAAATCGGTGTCCCAAATGAGATCATCAACAAACCCCAGCGGCTTACCGACTCGGAATATGATGTAATCAAAACCCATCCGACCATAGGATATGAGATCCTTTCGGAGATCAAGACCCGTCCTGATCTGGCTACTGGAGCCTACTGGCATCATGAGCGTTACGACGGAAAAGGCTATCCCGACAGATTGTCGGGTGAAGATATCCCTCTTGAAGCAAGGATCATAGCTGTTGCCGACAGTTATGACGCCATGACCTCCAACCGCAGCTACAGAGATTTTTTGCCTCAGGATGTTGTCCGGGCAGAAATGGAAAAGAATAAGAAAACCCAGTTCGATCCGGATATTGCGGATGTTATGATAGCGATCATTGATGAAGATAAGGATTACTGCTTACACGAACACGAAAGCCTGGAATAAGGCTAATGTGACACTGGGCCGGGGCACCCGCCGCTATAAAGATCTCCGAGGTGCCCGAAGAACGCCGCAGCACCAACGGCTTCAGATTCACCGTCATTTCCATGGATCTTCGCACCGGAAGCTCCGAAAAGCTCCTTGCCTCTTTGTACTCTGAAACTTCTATTCCCGACGTGAAGCCTCACATTACTCGATTCGAGTAGCAATTTAACTCTCTGTCCATCTGAATCTCGTCAGATCAACCACTCCATCAACCACTTCAACTCCCTCTGCCTCCAGCAGTTTTGCCTGTACTTCGGCTCCGCCAAAGGCAAAACCACCGGCGATTTCACCCTTTGCATTCACAACGCGGAAACAGGGAATATTCTCCGGATCCGGATTCCTGTGCAAAGCATTTCCTACAGCACGCGCCATCTTCCGATCCCCGGCAAGTTCCGCAATGTCGGCATACGTTGCCACGCGACCATAAGGGATTTTCTTCACTGCCTCATAAATCCTCCTGGAAGGACAATCGCTGATCAGCTCATAGCTCTCCCGGATCATCTGCTTCACATCCCTGTCCGGTATACTCCCATCAAGGATGATGGTATTCCAGTGTTCCTTATTCTGATGATAACCCGGTGTCACAGACGAATAGAGGCTCCGCCATAAATAAGCCTTATCCGGATCCACCTTCACATTCAGATTAATAAACCCGTTCCTCTCATATGTCCATAGAAAAGCCTTGCCATTTCCCTTATAACGCACCAACTGCCAGTTTTTATCATGGAATGGCTCATCCTGCCAGGTATCCGGAAATGATAAACCATAGGTCAGCGCCTGTTTCCTCGTCTTCATACCTGTCCTCCCAACGTTTTAACCAAATCTGATACGGAACCGTCTTCACAAAACTGTTTTACAGACTTTTACCCGAATCGGGTATCCATTCTTGTCAAAAGTGTACTTCTTACCATCGATGGTGTAAGATTTACCCTTTTCCTAAAGTTTACCTCAGTGCGGATATATTTGAAATAGCGTAATGTAAATTTTACGGCTGCTTAGAATTCACTTGTCATTCATTTCCACATAGCTTAAAATAAAATGTATAGGCGCGGCTAACCGCGCAAGGGGTTATTTCACAGAATGGAGATACTGTCACATGGGGAAATATGTCACTGTTAAATCAGACAGTATCGCCGGAAGCAAGAAGAATGCTCCTGACGCAATAATCGTACAGGAGTAAAAGTAAAGAAAAGGAGGTATTGGTAAATGGCTGTAAATCGTTTTGTACTGAATGGTGTTTCCTATCATGGGCACGGTGCTATCAAAGAGATTCCCGGGATTGTGAAATCCAAAGGTTTTAAAAAAGCATTTGTTGCTTCCGACCCGGATCTGGTCAAATTTGGTGTGACCGCAAAGGTAACCGATCTTCTGAAGGAAAACGGCATTGATTTTGAAGTCTATTCCGACATCAAACCGAACCCGACCATTGAAAATGTTCAGAGTGGCGTTGCCGCTTATAAGGCATCCGGTGCTGATTTTATGATCACCATCGGAGGCGGCTCTTCCATGGATACCGGAAAAGGCATCGGAATCATCGTGAACAATCCGGAATTCGCGGATGTCCGCTCCCTGGAGGGAGTTGCTCCCACCAAACAGCGCACTGTCTTTACCATCGCAGTCCCGACAACCGGTGGAACCGGTGCTGAGTCTACCATCAACTATGTCATCACTGACGTGGAAAAGAAACGGAAATTCGTCTGTGTAGATCCCAACGACATCCCGGATGTGGCTGTTGTTGACCCGGATATGATGTCAACCATGCCGAAGGGACTTACCGCTTCAACCGGTATGGATGCACTGACTCATGCCATCGAAGGGTACACCACGGCAGCAGCCTGGGAACTGTCCGACTGTCTGAACCTTGAAGCGATCCAACTGATCGCAAAGAACCTGCGTAAAGCTGTAGATAACGATCCCGATGGACGTGAAGGAATGGCTCTCGCTCAGTATGTCACAGCTATGGCATATTCGAATGTCGGTCTTGGAATCGCACACTCCATGGCCCATACCTTAGGTGCCGTATATGATACACCTCACGGAGTTGCCTGCGCTATGATGCTTCCGATCGTAATGGAATTCAATGCCGAAGCAACCGGTGAGAAGTTCAAGTACATCGCTGAAGCATTTGGCGTTGATACCACCGGTATGGATCAGAACGCTTACAGAAAGGCTGCCATCGATGCCGTACGCCAGCTTTCTGTTGATGTCGGAATCCCGACCAAACTTGATAAACTGAAAGAGGAAGATCTTGATTTCCTGTGCGAATCCGCAGCTGCTGATGCATGCGCCCCGGGAAATCCCAAGCCGGCCAACCTTGATCAATTCAGAGACATGTTTAAAAAGCTTATGTAAAGCAGTCCACATAAAAGAGGTGCCTTCCACATCGGAAAGCACCTCTACCTTATTCTTAATATTTACTTAGTGTATCCATTCTTGTCAAAGGTGTACTTCTTGCCGTCGATGGTGTAGGATTTGCCCTTTGCATACCAGCCACCCTTAACGCCGTACCACCACTTGCTGCCGGACCTATGCCAGCTGTAGTGTACCGGATCCTTCCAGGCGCCGGTCTTGTTGAGCCACCATCCCTGAACGAATTCGTTCATAGCAATGTAGCCATCCGCCTTAAAGAAGTACCAGTTTCCGTTGATCATCTTCCAGGTGTTCTTCAAGGTGTTCTGATCGTCTGTATAAAACATCCAGCCATTGGTATCCTGTACCCAGCCGGTTGCTGCAGCCTTTCCGTCCCAGGCTCCGTTCTTTCCAAGATACCAGATCGTGCCGGATGCATCCTTCTGGTAAGCATCCTTCAGCATATGACCTTCCCTATCGAAGAAATACCACTTGAAATCGATCTTCTGCCAGCGGTTCTTCGGATACCAGCCGGAAGTATCCACATACATCCAATATGTACCGGCTTTCTTCCAATTGCCTGTGGGGTCGTAGGTCTGTGAGCCATCCCTGTCATACCATTTACCATTAACCCACTCCTCGGAATACCTGGCCTTTCCGTGACCGGTAGCAGGTATATCCTTCGTTTCGATATGGGACGGATCGTTCCTGCAGACACGGGTCTTCAGTCCCTTCTCATCTTCTGTCGGTTCTTTGGTTGTTGTCCATTCCCCCCAGTCATGAGCATCCGGATCGATGGAAAGCAGATATGTTTCTGCACTGAGTTCCTTACCGCATTCGGAACAGTATACGATTTCTTCATAGCTGCCCGGTTCACAGCATGTGGCGGGAATCCAGTTTTTGATCACCGGTTTGCCGGGTACATGTACATGGCCGGCATCGATCTTAAGATCATCGGAAACATAAGCTTCTTCCAGTGTCTTCCCGTTGTATGCCTCAGCATTCTCAGTCACACTGATAACATAAGTCTTCCCGCCATCAAAGCTGCCGGCTTCCGGTGTAAGAACCACCGTTTTGGCATAGGCTTTTGTCTCATCCAGCGGGTCAGCTTCCTGATCCGGGAAATCAATCGTGCATGGTATAATATCCGTGCCGTCACTGATCGTGATCACCGCGTCAGTCAACGTGGAAATGTCCATGTAAAGACTGAATGTTACTTTCGCATGATCCTCGTATAGTGCAGCATCGGTAACCTCCGGCGATGCCTTACTAAAAAGCGGGATATGAATACCCATCTGCACAGGCATGACCGGAAGCCAGCCTGCAGAAGAACCGTCATCCAGCATGGCCGCAGGATGACCCGCGCTGGTATTGTCAGAAAGGTCTGAGCCCTCCGGTGCGGTAACACGTACCTGCCACTCCCCTTCGGGAACAAACCACTGATACTCACCTGTTTCATCAGTTACCTGCGGATTGATCTGACCATATTCTCCAGCATCCCAGAAAACCTCTCCGCCGGCCGTCTTCTCATAAAGTACAGCTGTTGCGCCCTCTACAGGATTGGAGAGAACCGCTTCGTAAATGATACCCTCCGGGTCACGGATTGCTCTTGCACCTCCGCCATCTTCACCAAAAATGTTAAAGGCTTCGCCCCTGGCTCCCATATCTTGCAGAGTCTTCTGAAGATCTGCGAGAGCACGCAGCAGATACCAGAGATCCCTGTTTTTATCCTTGGCCAGCTGCTCCAACCTTCCCATATCAAAACCCATACCCATGCGCATGTAGTCCTTATCCAGACCGTATGCCTGATCATAAGCATTTTTGATGATGTTTTCTATGGAAAACAGATCTTTGTCTTTCATATTTTTGTACTCACCACTGTTCCACATGCTGCTTTCCATGTCCGACAGCATCGAGGAGAGGGCCTGATCCAGATTCTCAAAGCCGCCCTTATCCAGAAGATTGTTGATCGTGTTATAGGCATCCAGTGCGTTTTCGTAATTTCTTTCTCCAAGCGTCTTCGGTCCTGCCGTAAGCAGACCCTTCAGGTTCTCCTGAAGCGACTTTTTGTTCTGGGCGGACTCCCGCTCCTGCTGAGCCTGAGTGCCGTTATAATTCTGCAGATAGCTGTTTTTCAGATTCTTATAACAATATTCCGAATCCCAGTTAAGGGTATCTCTCTGACCTCCCATCTGTGCTGAACCCGTCTTGTTCGTATATGCGCGACGAACCATATTGCTCAGGGTTTTGGTATTGATCAGGCCGTTTAATCTTCCTCCGGCGGATTCGGGATTCGGACTTGTAAGCCGTGGTACGCCGAGCAGACTACCGGACTCCGTATTCTGAACCGGATCCTGCATAGCCTTCGAAATATCAACACGATGATAAATGTACCATCCGGGGTCATCTCCCGAGGGCTCCATTACTGTCCATGCCGTGTAATACTGTTTACCGGACTCCGTTGTGTATCCTTCCCAGTAATAAGCGCCGTCGTCCGCCTTTGCTTTTTCGCTCCAGCCGGTCCAGGACTCGTAATTCAGGCCTTCTTCGTTCGCATAGCCTTTATAATAGCCGAAGATCTCCATAATCTTCTCAAAGGATTCCTCTGAATTATCCAGGCTGTCCCAGTCAAAATCAGCCGGAACCTGATAAAACTCTGTCGCTATCTCCCTGAGAAGTTCCATATAGCTGTCGTATTCATAAGTGTAATACTCACTTAATACATCTGCGTCTTCAGCTTCTATCTGAGCCCTGACATTATTGTAAAGCTGATCAACCGTGACAACCTCCTTCGTCACCGGATCGCAGATCTTCTCGTTGCCGTGTTTCTCCAGGAACTCGTTAAAATCACTGCTGTCTTCCTTCTTTCGCTCAGCCACGGATGCAAGCCTTACGGACCAGTTGGTAAAGAACAATCCTTCTTCAGAAATGGTACAGGTAAAGGTATTGCCGCTGCGTTCCATCATGGTCGCATAGGTTGATCCATCTTCTCCTGCCAGCGTCAGCATCATCCCGTAACCGTCGCCGTAGCAGAAAACGGCATCCCCATCCTCTACTGTGGCGGTGAAGATATACGTATCACCGGGCCAATAGTAATCTTTGATAGACGGATTCGTTGTCCCGTCCCAGCTCATCAAATCAACTTTACTTCTGCCCGAACACTCGAGTGTAACCTTCGTCAGCTCGGCGGGTGTGAAATTCTGTGCAGTGACACACTCCATCACCGAAGTGGCAGTACGGTAAGTGATACCGTTTACCACATATTCGGCGTAAAGCTCATGTCTGCCTGCCAGGCTCCAGTCAGGATTCAGGGTCCGGAATTCGCCTGTTTCTGCATTTCCTGTCTTATCCCAGTCCATGGTAAAGCAGAAAGCCGCGGTCCCTTTACCATTGGCCGTTGTTTCACCGATGGCAATGTCATCCATATAGAGTATTGTTTTAGCACCCGGCACAACAGTAACCCATGCACCGTTGCCGTTAACCGATGCACCTCCGTTGTCGATGGTACGAAGGTAATCCGATGTGAAGCGCAGGGTCTGACCTCCCTTACAGCTGATCGTCATTTCGCCCAGCGCGCCGGTACGTTTCAGAGACCCATCCTTCATCACACCATCAGCCGATACAGTAAAGTCTCCGCCCTTCGTCGGCCTGATATAGAAATAAATGTCGCCTTCAGGCTCATTTGTATAAAGTGTAAAGCCATTGACAATATCCGGATGGTCCTTATGGAAGTTTACCTTCACGGTACTGTCTGCCAGTCTGTCATTTACATAGAGACTGATGAACCTGTCCTTTGCAGCAGTGCTTCCGGAGTTTTCATACCGGGGCAGCACATTTGCCTGATCGGAGTTGAAAGCAAAGGGGAAGGTTGTGACTGTGATTTCATAATCCGCTTCAGGATGAGTCGCCATAAGATCTTCATCCACTGCGTAATGCAGACCTGTCAGCGTCCACTCCTGCATGCTACTTACCACTCGTTCCTGTGAGAATCCGGATTCTTCCCGGAAAAGAGTCCGCTCCTCCACGTTGGAAATTGCTCCCGCCAGTCTGATCTTCGTAAGCAATCCGTTATTCACGGTAAAGTCCGTCGTCTGATACTCATCTGCATCCAGAATCTCCTGCAGCCCGCTCAGCGTCGCAGGCGGATTCAGCCAGTTAGTCTCACGCCATACGGCCAGAGTATAACTGCCCGGAGCCAGCTTTCCGCTGGTAATGCCATAGCTGTAATAGTCAGATCTTCCTTCGACCAGGTTCCCGGAGGTATCATAGATGCCATAGGTTGATCTGTCATTAAGCTTCCATGTGTCATTGGAGAACAACACCCGGCCGTACTCCTGATAGGCCAGCTTAAAGCCTTCTATCCGTGCGTGGGTAGCACGTACTGCTGCACTGCTTGTGGTCCAGACTGCCTGCGTTCCGGCGTTAAATTCAGCCGTCAGGGTCAGTTCGTCATTCATGTCAATGATACCGACCAGATCTGACTGGTTAAAGATTATCCGGGTCGGGGTCATAGTGTAGTATTCCGGATCCACCACTTTGCCCTTTGTATTATTGGTGAGCGTAAAGGTCATATTTCCGAAATCGCCCTGACCCTCTGCGCTGCCGTAGGTGAGCGTTCTGTTGTTGTAATTATCAATACCATTGAAGGGATACTTCCGTTCGATGGTGACGGGCAGAGATTCAGGCAGCGCCTCAGCCGTCAGTGTCAGTTTCACATCGTTTCCAATATCATCTTTTCTTATGATCTGATATGCAGAGGAGAAATTGTCTGTTACATCCACTGCCTTCAGCATCGCATCGAATTTGCATACCGTTGCCGAGAAGGTAATGGTATTGCCGCTTAAAGTCTTGGAATTATTCAGTTCAGTGCTTACAGTCTGCCACTCTCCTGAATAGTTATATGCGCTTGGGCCGCACTGATAGCCGCTCCATGGTGTCTGTGTCAGGGACAGGTTAAGATTATTCTTCTCTATGTTACCGCCGGAAATTGTAACAGTACCGGTGAAATTAACGACTGCAACCGGCTCCAGAACGATATCAACAATCTGTGCTGCTTCTGTTGCTTCAACAAACACATCCTCTGATGCCGCAACGCCGTTGAACTTAAGCCAGTTCAGTTCTTTGCTTCCCTTGTCCTTCGGTGCGATCTCATAGTAATACTTCGTTCCCACTTCCGGTCCCAACAGTTTTGCGCCTGTTTTCCCTGTGGAAACAAATATGCCTTCTTCATTCATCGTGAACCAGGTGACGGTGTAATCGTCGGCAGCGATCTCTGCCGTACCGTCGACGTCTTTCTTCATACCCGTAATGTTCAGGGTAATATTATTCTTCGAGTTGAGAGCTACATCCAGTACAGTATTTCCGAAAGCCACCGCTACTTCGGTCTTATCTATCCCAGAATAGTCATCCTTATAATCATTGCCGATAACGATCTCGTAGTACAGCTTCGCTCCTGCGTCCTTCATGGGCGAGGTCACGCCGGTACCGGCCTTGCTATAGGTTTCGCCGGATTTAGTGTACCAGTTGACTGTGTAAGCAGCTGCGGGAACATCATTTTCGCCGTCCTTCGGCTCTACTGTTAAAGTACCCTGCTCGTCCAATGTGACATTCACCGGCTGATCCTCTTTAGTCAGAGTCACGCTGCCAGTGGCGCTCTTATAATACTGTACCCCATCCACCTTCAGGGCATCGCCGGGTGTTACGGTATAGCTGAGCTTCGTGTTAACAGGGACAAAAATGGGTTCATCCAACGTCGTGCTGCCGTTCTTCCATACAACAGTGCAGTTATCGGTCACATCTTCATCACCGTTACCCGTCACCTTAAGAAGCGGTGAAGCCATCTGCTCTATAGTGACCGTAAGGGTCGGATCAATTGCTGTCTCCCCGTCCACAGAGCCGTCATAATCAAAGGTGATGGTATGCGTACCCGCGCCAAGTGTCTTCAGGTACGATGCTTTCACCTTCACGGTGTCGCCGCTGACGGTGTAATCCGTTTCCTTTGTCAGCGTAGTTGTACCGTTTTTAACCCCGACAAAGGTAAAAGGATTGGCAACAGCGGTGGATGTTCCGTCGTTCTTTGTAACGGTCACATCCTTTACATGCGCGGTATCCATATCTGCCGTGGTCGGTGTGATATAAGGCTGGGTCACGGTGCGGAGCTTATACTGATGCCCCGTGATCTCGCCGCTGGTATATGCTGTGTATCCGTTGTCGGCAGCCCAGGTATATGCAGCAGAATTCTTACCGACGATCAGAAGATGGTTGCTTCCGGAGAAGCCCTTTACCGTCGTAACTGTATCGGGAATGGTGATAGTATAGTTATCACTGTCTCCCGGGAAGTTACTCGGAAGAGTCGTCAGTTCGCCAGGTTCGATCTCGATCTCCCGGAGGTTTTCCAACCCCTCAAATGCACTCGCATCAAAGGATTTTATGCTTGCAGGAACCGTCACCTTCGTTATGGTCGCTCTGGTAGCATAAAATAGATTTGCTCCGGGAATCTCGGTTGCAAAAGAAGGAAGTGTTACTTCCCCACCGGGTCCGTTATAGCGGTAAAGCTTATAATCATCCTCTCCACCGCCCTGACTGCCGCCATAGAAGTAAAATCCTTCAGCGTCTTCAACCATATACACATTATAATTCTGTTTCATGCTGGCTTCGGTGGCGGTGCCATGCTTGCAATAGACTTTATTGGTATCACGAGCGTTGTTCAGCCCAATACTGGTCACATTGTCCGGCAGATATATCTCCAGGTTATATGTGTTCATTCCCAACGCACGGGATTCAATAGTGGTAAGCGCCGAGGGCATCCGGTTTGTACCCGGCGTATGAACAGATCTCAAACAATTACAGTATTCGAATGCATTATCCTTAAGAACCTTCACCGTATCCGGCAGGGTGGCATCGATAAGATTTCTGTTGTCTGAAAATGCACTACTGCAGATACTGGTAACTTCGCCGGTAACCACAAGAGTTTTGACATATTCCTTGTAGTCATAATGCCAGTTAGCATTACTGCTGGTCTGCATCTCGTAGGGCATCTCCCCCGCGCCCTGAATCGTCAGCAGACCATCCGTATCCAGAGTCCAGTTCCATCCGCTGTAATTGCCGTATACATTCTCCGTAAGGCGGGGCATGATGCGGTACTGAACTGCGGCGCCATAGCCGTCTGTGGTTCCGGACCCGTCGCTTGCCGGTCTCCAGTAACCGGAGTAATTTCCCTTGAAATCAACCCGAATGGGATACTCCAGTGTTTTGTCGGCGGCACCGACGGGGTTTTCATTTGAGCCGACCGCAGCCTTTGCGTCATTCTTCCAGTAAGTGCGGTCATAGGAAACCTCGTAATCCGTTCCTTCGGTCAGGGTCACTCCGTTAACCTTTACAGTAACGTCAAGGAGATCCTGCTCTTCTCCTGTATAAAGAAGCGGCCAGTCAAAGTTTGGGATCACCTCCACAAACTGTGTGTATCCGCTGCCGCGGACATCGATCACCCCGGCAGCCAGCGCTGTAACAGGCATCATGCCGAGGCACAACAGCATCGAAAGCAGTAGCGCCAGAATTCTATTCATTCTTCTCTTAAAACCCATAATAATTCACCTCCACATTATAGTTTCTACGTTATTTCCAACATTATTCGTCTTCCTTTTTCACTCCTCCTTTTTCCAACAGTTTCTTTTGAATCTCATTCAGCTCCCTGGTTTCTTTTCTATACCCAAGATATATGATCAGCCAGATGATAAAAAATGCCACCAGCTGACAGCCGGTCATGATAAGCGTTTCTCCGATCCCTCCACTCCAATGGAGAAGTAATGACAGCGGAATGAATGGTCCGACACAGATAACACAATGCAAAAACGTTGCCACAGTTACCGATAGACGCTCCATTTCATACAGCAGGGTAAAGCCCATGCAGCATGCACCGTAAATACCCGAAAAAAACAGCTGTAAAAGAATGGCCGCTCTTGCGCTGCCCATTTTTTCAATGAGCTTTTCCGATGCCGGCACAGGATCGGCGCCTAAAGCTGTTATAACGGCACAAATGGCTATCCCAAGCAAAAAACCGAATCCCGCACGTTTTAAAATCTTCCTTATCATTTCCGATCATCCCCCCTTTCCGTCAGTTTTTTCCGTATCAGCGGAATGCTTCTCCTTGAAGCCCATGTCTCCATCCCTCCGGCCAGTTCCAGCCGGAGCGTACCTCCGAGAGTAAAGTCATACTTTCTGATCTTTTCTATATTGACGATCTCATAGCGGGATATGCGGACGAAGTATCTCTCGTCAAGCTTCTCTTCAAACTCGTGAAGCGACTGGCGAACGGTATACCGGTTTTTCTCGGTGACGATCTGCAGATATTTGTCGTTCACGGATACCGAAACGATATCCTGCGGATAAATCCTGACAGATGCGCCGTCTGTACCGGTCACGGTTAACATTTCCGGCCGGGTACTGTTAATTCTTTCTATCAGCGCGTCTATCTCGCCGTCACGCTCCGGCGCCCGGATACATATATCTATATCTTCAACGGTCGGATCTTCTTCAAACCGTATTCTGATCCTGCGTTTCATAATCTTATTTGTTCCTTCCTTCTGAGCATAGTGATACACATGTAACTATACTACTGTGAAAAAATCAATCAATATCTTCGGCACAAGCGGTATATGAACAGTCGCAAACGGTAATTCTTACGGTCTGTGACTGATCCTTTCTGTTCTGTAAAATTACCTTCAACCGTTCCATATTGGCACACTCTAAGCAGGCATGATATAATAGCACGAGATTGAATACTATATAGCGAATAACGTAAGCGGGGAGTGGAATTATGCGAATGAAAATGAAGTTCAGAAGAATTTTGGCGGTCACGGTTTCGGCAATACTGATCTGCAGTATGCTCTCCGGATGCTCCAAAAAAGAAGATGATACGCAGAGTTCTACGGATACGGAGATAAATATAGAGGATTATCTTTTTACGGAAGGGGCGGATACTCCGATCGAGGTAACGGGATATAAAAAGTATTCCGGAGCTGACGCAGAACGTTTTCTGCAGGCCGGGGATAAGGTGGCGGTGATCTCTCCGTCATCGCTTCCTTCCAGAGCCCAGGCGGACGCCGCGATTAATGGGCTGAAGGAATGGGGCTACGTTCCGGTAGAGGGAAAGTATGTCTGTACGGTGGATCGTACCCTGGATAATTGCCGGGAGGATCTGGAATGGGCTCTGAGTGATCCTGAGATCAAAGGGATTTTCTGCGTGAGGGGCGGATATGCATCCTGCGAGGTTATAGAGACCATGGACCGGAAGCTTATCTCGGAAGCAAGGAAACCAATCATTGGGTACAGTGACATCACTGCATGTCACTCAGCTTGGAACAGCGCAGGTGTTCCTTCCATACACGGATCCATGAGCGCTGCATTTACCGATCTTCCGAAAGAATGTGCTGATGTGGAAAAGAAAATGCTTCAGGGTGAGATACCTGAATATAAATGTGCAGGCAGCGAGTATGACAGACAAGGAGAGGCAGAGGGAATTCTAGTCGGCGGAAATCTGACAATCATGACAAACGTGATGAATACCGAATATGACAGTACAAAATTGGATCAGCCTTATATCCTGTTCCTTGAGGATTGTGAATGTGATTATCATCAGGTGCATTACAGCATGACTGTTCTTAAGAACAGCGGTGCTTTGGATCATGCAGCCGGAATCATTCTGGGAGAATGGACCGATACGGATCCGATAAACGGCGATTATACCGGCGATTCCAGAGGAGGAAAATTCCGGGGTGTATATGATATGCTTTTAAGACAGTTTCTGAAGGATCTTGATATCCCCATCGCATGCGGATTCCCCGCAGGCCATGGTGAGAAGAATTATCCCTTACTGATGGGCGAGAAGGTGCGTCTTAGCGTAACACAGGATAGTTTTACAATTGAATGGCCGGATGCTGAAAACTAAACTGCTTCGTATTCCTTACCATCAACAGTATACTTTACGAATACCGTATAAGTGGCCTCCACAAGTGTATTTCTGCCCGCACTCGTTTCATAGTGCTCATCTTCAAACAATTCCAGTCTCGTCACAACTGCCTAAGTCTCTTTATAATACCTTTGATCTTCTGCCTACCGTAAAAAAAGGAACCCGAAAACGACCAGAATAACTCCTGCCACGATAAATACCACACCTGTAATTGTCTTGTTGAATACAATTTTCGGCATAAGTGTATCCTCCTAAACACGTTACGTTTCAGGTATTATTACATCTGATCCTTAAGCTTTCCCTCAAGTTCTCTTACCATTTTTTCACAGCTGATCATATACTGCCTGTGGTTCTCAGCTATGTATGAAATGTTTCCGTCAATCGCCGCAATTTCCAGTTCCCTTGCACCGTTCGAAAGCCCGTCCGCTCCTATCATTTTGGATGTACTTTTCATGGCATGTATAACGATCTTGTATGTCTGCCAGTCCTCCGCTGCAAAGGATGAATCCAGCTCTTTTTTCTTATTGTTCCATTCCGTCACATAATCCTGCACCATTTCCAGGAAGAATGCTTTCTGATTCATTGCATATTTCAGCCCGGCGGCCACATTCAGGCCGGTACTGCCAAGGCGGTCCAGTATTACATCTTCATTAACGGAAGACTCCTTTATCCCTACATCTTCCTCCAGAGGGAATTCCAGGATATCCGAATCATCTTCCGGAATAAACTCTATTATCTCCTGATCATCTCCGGGCGTATCTCCAGGGTTATTCTCCGCATCTGCCTCCGCTTTCTGAATGTATTCCTCAGGAAGCATTTTGTGCAGCATGGCCTCCATCTCCTTCGGCTCGATGGGCTTTGCAAGGAAACCGTCAAAACCCGCTTCGGTATACTGGGCTTCAACTCCGCTCAGGGCATTTGCCGTAAGGGCTACGATCCGCATATCCGCTCCGCCTTCCATTTTGCGAAGCTTCTGCATGGTTTCCACTCCGTCCATCACCGGCATCATGTGATCCATGAAGATCAGATCATACTCACATTTCTGTGCGGCTATCAGAGCCTCCGCTCCGCTTTCCACACAGTCAGGTATGATTCCATAGGGCTTCAGTATGCCCTGCGCCACCTTAAGATTCAGTTTATTATCATCCACCACAAGGATCTTCGCCTTCGGAGCGTAGAACATGGTCTCATAGGCGTCAAGCCGGGCATTCTTCATGCTTTCGCTGAGATTACCTATAGGCCTCCAGTCCTTTACCTCGTTCACGATATCAAAGGAGAAAACCGATCCCTTTCCGTACTCACTGCTGACCCGGAGCTCGCCGCCCATCATGGATACCAGCTTCCGGGAGATTGCCAGCCCCAGACCGGTTCCCTCTATAGAGCGGTTTCTCTTGGTGTCCGCCTGTGTAAAGCTGTCAAAGATCCTTCCCAGCTCTTCTTCTTTAATTCCGATTCCCGTATCCGCCACACTGATCAGGAGCCGTATCCGGTCCTCTGACATTTTCGAGAATCCCATGGTAAAGGTTATCTCTCCCTGATTTGTAAACTTTACCGCATTATTCAGAAGATTGATAAGGATCTGTTTGATCCTTCCCTCATCACCGTAGAGCTTATCCGGCAGCTCCGGATCCACGTCGGTTTTCAGCGAAACCTTTTTATCCTCCAGCCGGATCCGGATCATGGTTGCGACATCATTTACCAGAGAAGAAAGACTGTATGTCTCGTTTATTATCTCCATCTTACCCGATTCGATCTTGGAGAAGTCCAGAATGTCATTGATGATAGCGATAAGAGATTTAGTCGCGGATTTGATCATGGCCGCATTCTTACGGGCCTCCTCATCCGCACTGTCACGCAGGATAAATTCCGCCATACCGCTTATGGCATTCATGGGAGTGCGGATCTCGTGGGACATATTCGCAAGGAAATTACTCTTTGCCTTATCCGCATTTTCAGCTTTTTCCTTTGCTTCCATGATCTCCGTCATATCGGAGAAAATGATACTGAGGCCCTTTGCATCCTCGTTCTGCGCCAGATAATAGCAGATGTCCACCTGATAAAAACGTTCTTTATCATCCACGCCGGTGGTAAGCAGATAGGAATCCGTCCCCTGACTGTCCAACACCTTCTCACAGCGTTCCAGAAAGCTCTGCAGTTCATCCTCATTCAGAAAACCGGAGAATGCTTCGGACAGCTTCATTCCTTCCTTTACAGCGTCCCTGCTCACTTCCGTGATCTGAAAGAATACATCCGACGCCATGACGGTTTCCAGTTTTTCATTGACCATTACAAGAATATAAGGTGATGTTTTAAGCAGCTGGTTGTTATAGCATATCTGCCTCTGATTTTCCTTATGGAAAAACTGCTGCGTCCTGCTGACCTGCTCATTCAGGCTTTTCAGTATCTCGCCTTCCGTCTCCAGGCGACGGTTTTCACGTTCAAGCTTTCTTATCCTGAGCTTATATTCCTTAAGCAAATCCTTCTGATCTTCCATCTTCTGCTCTTCCATCTTCTGCTCTTCCATCTTCATCTCCACCGGTTTACCACACATTTACTATATGCACAGGATCGTAAATGTGGAATTATGAAATACATTGCTCCATTCGTCGTCGCATACCGGACAAAACTCCCCGTAGGAATAAATGCCCATAAGCGAAACGCCTTCGGGAAGTCTTCCCTGATAGCTCTCAGCCTCCATCATGCCATTATTGCCGAGGGCAAGGAAACGTGCCGCGCAGGAACAGCATAATATGGTTTTGCAGTAGGTTCCTTCTGTCTTAAGCCATTCGATTATCTCATCGAAGGCTTTTTTCACAGTGCTCCTTACATCATCCCGGTTAAGGATACCGATCTCCAGAGAGGAGCCTTCCGATATACCTCCGAGGAATAAGCCGCTGCCATTCTGGCGGTTAAGCTGAGTCAGATTCCGGGAAGCCTCCACATGTATTCCACCCGGTTTTTCATATGAGGTAATGAAGGGTGTCTGGATATACTCGGCAACTACAAGATCCTTATCCGTGCTGAGTCCGGATTTTTCCAAAGCCTCCAGGAAGGTTCCCGTTCCAAGCCGGTATACCACATTTCCCTCTGACTTAGTCACTTCATAAGAGAAATTTGCCTTTCCCGAAAGTGATTTGATGCTGAGGAACTTTGGATTAACATTACCGGTTATGAGCACAAAAACCTGCTCCCCGAACTCGATCCTGTCGTTATAAATGGCACGGTAATTCGAGAAAGTAAACATATCGGAAGCGAGGGCCCCGTATACCTTTACCTTCTTTCCAAGTTCATCGAGAGCATTTATGATATCATCTCCCGACATTCCCTTTGCTTTTCCGCCGAAAGTAAGTACCAGCTTTATCTCCTCACCGCCCGCATCCTGCTCAAGCCCTTCATAAACCTGCCTGATGGGCTCACGGTAATTATCTACTGACAGTCCTTCTGTCATTCCTACATAAAATCTGCAGTCATCGGCGGTCATCAGCATTACGGAAATGCCACTCCTGCAGTATCCCTCGCGGCCGGTAAGTGTACCGATGGCGGTTGCGCCTACTATGGGAAAAGACCATTCCTCTCTTAACAGACCGTACAATTCTTCATACTCTGCTTCTGCATCCATGAAAAGTATGCCGAGACTGTTCTCCCGGAATTCAAATCCCGAAGCCTGTGATAATAACTCCTCCGCTGCAAGCTCAATATCATCTATTTCTTCCGTGTACAATACTACTGAATTCATTTTTGCCCTCCTTTATGCGCTGTTTACCATGGTATATTATACACAAAGAAAAAAGCCTTATCAACAGAAAGGAAGAGGCAGGCCGTCAAATGTACAGCCTGCCTTAACTGTATGTGGGACGATGGGGACGGTTCTGGGCATCCCAGAACCGTCCCCAATCGTTCCACTACTCCAGTCTCAACCACACGGCGGGTCTTACACCCATTTCCGTCTTATAGAAGGACTTTCCTTCTTCATGGATATTTCCGTCAATATCCACATACATGGCGTTCGGTTCGCTCTTCGCAATATCCGCCAGCCACCAGGACGCAACATAGCCGTTCTTTGTCCAGGTAAGGCCGTCATCTCTGGCGGCTTTTGTCGTTTCCACCACCCGTTGCTCCGGCTCCGGCATATAGCGCAGTACATCATCTTTTGAAAGAAGGAAGATCAGATCAGTTTTCACAAGGATATCCTCGTACTCTTCCTTCTCTGTTCTATGAATATAATAGGTGTATGCCTCCCGGTCGGTAATGTCCCAATTTTCATTTCCCTCACCCTTCTTTCCGCATACCAGCCCCCGTTCTTTTTCCTTAAGCCCATAGGTATAGAAATTGTAGTTGATCAGCCGGCACAGCTCCGAGTCCTTCCACTGACTCACATCATCCGAATAATGAAAGGTGTCACTGTTCATCACATACTGGGAAACCAGAAGAATGTGGTCTCCCTCCTTATCCATCACCAGCCAGGGCATCGGTTCCATTTCACGCTTTTCATAATCCAGAAACCACTCTCCGAAATACACCCGATCCCCTATGGAAGCCTCCTTAAGCAGATCGATCTCTTTATTTACCCGGATAATATTTCTGTCAATGTACTGGTACAGCGCAATCCCCTCAGTGATGAGCATAGCGGCAAAGGCAAGGATGAAGGCGATCTTGATCCCGTTCACCACGCTCCTCTTCCGCAGCATTTTCTGACGCATCCGAATTGAATCGTCATCCGCAAATTTAGGCGTTTTGAATGATAAAATGATCGGCAAATTCTGTTTGCAGAAATCTATAATCAGCCGGTCCACCTTTGCAAGTCCCCAGGCTGCAACGATGGAAAGCGCGTAGGTATACAAAAGATATAGGAAATCCGGCATCTTAAATCTTTCCCCGGTGTACAGCATCCACCGTAACACGCCGTGAATAAGATATAGTTCCAGACTGATCCCGCCAAGGAAGGTGAGTATCCGGTTTCTGAAAGTGATCTTCAGATTAATTAGACAAAGGAGGAAAACAAAGATCACACAGAGTACGATCTGCATAACCAATGTAAAGAATTTCTCAGGATATCCGGGGTGATACTTCCACTCCTGATAATATCCGAAGTTGTATAGTACCAGCTCCTCTAAAATGAACCAGCCGATAAAGAGAAATATGGCAGCCGGGAGAAGGATCCTGTACTTTTCCTTCATCACCCGCTTGATCCTCTCCTCATTTTTAGCGATAACGATACCGAGAATAAAGATCAGGGTGGTGTTGTACCACCATTCTCCCATGAACCAGTGACCGTTTACCGTGGTAGTATCGTGGCCGAGGAAAAGGCCCAGTATCACCAGAAGTATGGCAAAGACAGTAAGCTTGATCAGCGCCACACGCTCCGATCCCGGTTTTCTGAAACAGAAATAAAATGCGATATATAAAATGATCAGTTCCACAATGAACCAGGCGTTATTGTTCAGTAGCGTGATGCCGAAAAGTGATGTAAACACATGCCGTGTCTCATATATTCTGCCATAGGAAACCATGCACAAGTAAAGGATATTCGTGACCATAAAGGGGATCAGGATCTTCGGCATCCTCTTTCTGAAGAAGCTGTCAAGATACCCTTCCTTTGTTTTATAACTCTTATACAAACCGAATCCGGAGAAGAAAAAGAAAATCGAGGTGAACAGGATCCCCAGGGAATTCCATAGGGTTATGGGTCCCTTCGGCTCAGCGCCGTAATCCGTGATGACCTGCACGGAATGATGCAAAATGATCATTAGTGCCGCAAAGGCCTGCACGGCCTTCGCCTGGTCCAGGCTCCAGGCTTCTTCACTGAATTCACCCTTTTTGTTGAAACCGGCATGCAACAAAAGGACGACCATGATCCCCAACGGGAATATCAGAAGCAACCATTCCATCAACGAATCCTCCCCCTTTCGTATGTCGATGGGGACGGTTCTCCCAGAACCGTCCCCAGTCGTTCCACATGTGTAATTCCGTTTGCTTCATCAGGATATTCTCTGTCAAATTGCATCCCGATCGCCTCCGCTGTCCTTATGGAAGCTACATTTGTATATTTACAACAGGAATATAGTGCAGGGTAATCTGTATTCTTAAACGCCCAGTCCCGTACTGCTGATGCAGCTTCCTTTGCATAGCCCTTGCGCTGGCAGTCGCGACGGATGTGGTATCCGATCTCCGGAAGCATTTCACCTTCTATATCCTGCAATGTCAGCCCACAGTCGCCGATCAATTCACCCGTATCTTTCAGACATACCGCCCAAAGTCCAAAACCATCCTTACAGTATCGCTCCATGTTCCGCTTTATCCAATCACGGACTTTATACTCATCAAAGGCATACGGATAGTGCCGCATAATAACAGGATCCGCAAGGATCTGATACAAGGCATCAAAATCTCCCATGTTCATTTCCCGCAGGAACAGCCTTTCTGTCTCCACGATCATTTTCATGCTGGATTCCATCGGCGTGAACCGGATCCCATTGACAGTCTTTTTTTCATCTAATGTTTTTTCTTTGGTGAACATGAATCTCTCCAATACGCTAACAATCATTAGCTATAGTATAGCTAATGATTGTTAGCGTGTCAAGTTTTTCGAACACACAAATCTGTGTCGATGGGGACGGTTCTGGGCGTCCCCAATGTCATTAAGTTAAGAAAAATGACATTGGGGCGTACCAGAACCGTCCCCAATCGTTACGCGGTTAATTCCGTGTACTTATCTTTTAGCTCTGCATCGCTGATCATGGTGATCCGTCCGGCGTCATACTCGGCGGTTACCCAGTCGTAGATCTTCCGGATCAGTTCATCCGTTTTGGGGAGTTCCTCCATTCCATTTCTTTTTCGGTATTCATTTACCCAGTAGGCTACGCCTGCCAGTCCGGAGGCGTTGTTCACGGATACCTTGGGAGGACGGTTCAGGATGGTTTCTGTGTCGAAGATGTTGTAGATCTCCGGATTCTTCATCATGCCGTCCGCATGGATCCCGGCGCGGGTCAGATTAAAATTCTCGCCCACAAAGGGAGTCATGGGTGGGATGTCATATCCCGTTTCCTTCTGCAGATATTCGGCGATCTCCGTGATGACCTGAGTATTCATGCCGTTCAGATGACCACGAAGAGATGCGTATTCGAAGACCATGGCTTCCAGCGGTACATTTCCCGTGCGCTCTCCGATTCCCAGGAGGGAACAGTTCACAGCGCCGGCACCGTACATCCAGGCTGTGGTGGCGTTGACAACGCCTTTATAGAAATCATTATGTCCGTGCCATTCGATCATTTCCGAAGGAACATCGGAATAATGCTGCAGTCCGTAGATGATGCCGGATACGCTTCTCGGCAGGGCGGCGCCGGGATAAGGGACGCCATAACCCATGGTATCGCAGGCCCGGATCTTGATGGGAATCCCGCTTTCCCGGGAGAGCTCCATCAGTGCGTTGGCAAAGGGAACCACGAAGCCGTAGAAATCCGCCCGGGTGATATCTTCAAAATGACATCTGGGGCGAAGGCCTGCCTCAATGCATTCCCTGACGATACCCAGGTACTTGTCCAGGGCTTCCTTTCGATTAAGCCCCATTTTGTGGAAGATATGATAATCGGAGCAGCTGACCAGGATGCCGGTTTCCTTGATCCCGATGGGACGGACCAGCTCGAAATCTTTCTTGTTGGCCCGGATCCAGGTGGTGATCTCCGGGAATTCATAACCCAGCTCCATGCATTTTTCCAGAGCCTTACGATCCTTCTCGGAATAGACAAAGAATTCCGTCTGGCGAATCATGCCCTTCGATCCACCAAGCTTATGGAGCAGTTCGTAGATATGCACCATCTGCTCCGTGGTATAGGGCGTTCTGGACTGCTGTCCGTCACGGAAGGTGGTATCGGTAATGAAGATATCTTCGGGCATATTTTCCGGGACACGCCGATAATTGAATGCGATCTTCGGTGTTTCCGTGTAGGGGAACATTTCCCGGAACAGCTCGGGATCCTTTACGTCCTGCAGCTGGTAGATATAGGGATCCTGTTCAAGCTTAAAGGTCTTGTTGCTTAAAATGATATCATTCATTCTGTGCCTCCTCCGGTTCCTTATGAAAGGGTTGATACTTTACAGGTTTTAGCATATATTGTATTATTTGTAAAATGAATATATTAAATCGTATCTATTCGATAATCGAATAACAAGGAGGGATGGCATGGATACCGAATCGATCAGGACGTTCCTGGTACTGGTGAAGACCAGAAACTATACCAGAGCGGCAGACCAGCTTTTTGTGGCCCAGTCCACGGTGACCAACCGGATCAATGAGCTGGAAAAGGAGCTGAAGTTTTCGCTTTTTACCCGGACGAACCGAAGTGTGGAGCTTACGGTAAAGGGAGAGCAGTTCCGGATTTACGCAGAGAAAATGATGGAGCTTACGGAGAATTCCCTGGCGGAGATCTCCGAGGTGCAAAGATATGATCACTACCTTCGAATCGGCAGCGCGGATTCCATTTACGAGGGTCATCTGGCGGAATTGATCCGGGAGCACAGACGAACGCATCCCAAGGATTATCTGAGGATATCCATCGGTCTTACGGATCATCTGCTGGAACAGGTTCGGAATGACCTTTTGGATGTGGTCTTCACCTATCTTCCGCTGAAAAAGAATTCTCTGCATTGTGAGCTCTATAAGCAGGATCAGCTGGTCCTAGTCACCAGGAGCAGGAACCACAGATATCCCAACGGGATCACCGAGGCTGAGCTTCTTTCGGAAAGATATCTGATGTGCAACTTCGCTCTTCAGGATGTGGGGCAGTATATCAGGAAACTTTTTCCGAAGTACCACCAGTTTGAACTGGAGATCGATGACTGTATGAAGATCGTTCCCTTTCTGATGGATCAGGATAATTACACCTTCCTTCCGAAGGATATGGCGGAGCATTATCAGGAGAAGGGACGGCTTCGCCAGGTTCCGCTCATCGATTTCAGTACGCCGGTGATCAACAGCTATATCATTTACAAAAAAACACACGAAAAGATATGCAGGGAAATCTTCTTCCGCACATCCGGGAAGTAGCCAACGGCTGCTTGCTTTTCATTTCCAACAACGGATTGTTTAGAGTATATTTTGATTTCATAATCTACAGATTTGAGTCAACATATCATATGAAATCCCTTCTGTCCGGTTGAATGTCCATTTCAAAGTCTTTTCCTCCGGCCGGAAGGATTTCCGTACATCCTCGATGCACTGGTGTGCACCTTCCACCGGCCGCCCCGGCATATATTCATTTCCAAATACAATTGCAGTTCGTGCAGCGCAGCGAAACGCACGGTTGATGGCCGGAATAACCTGATCATCCATACGACGAATCCGCTCATTTACTTCATTTTCCAGAGTTTTTACATCGGCCACGATTTCATTCAGACTGTGGAGCAATGAACGAATAAAAAAGGACAGCATGGAGAAAAACTGACTACACACTCCGCAGCATACCAGAACGTCCGTTGATGCTTTGGGCAGGATGTTTAGCAGATCCTCTTTTTCTCGAACCAGCTTAACCGCAAGGCTATCCATGCCGGTCATCAGCTGTCGACGGAAGGCCTCCACGTTCAGCTTTCTTCCTGCCAATCGGGCAAATGAAAGCATATTATCGCAAAAAGCACCCAGATCGTCCTCATTGATCCCGGTAATGGTAGCTACACGATACTCCACCTTTCTCTGCAAATCCTCTGGCAGAGAAAGAACCGCCTCCTGCACAGCCTCCTTATCTATATCCAAAAGAAGCACATTTCCGGCTGAAGCAACCAACCGCAGAAGATCGATGTCATTACATCTTCCGGCACCTATTATCGTCACTTCGGCAGATCCCATATCCGCCGGCACATGAGACTGCATTTCTGTCAGGAGACCAACGATCAGATCCGTCAGCTGATCACGGTAAGACGCCCAGTCCTCCCAGGCATTCTTCATTATGAACTTATCCTTGAGTTTCTGATATACTTTCATCCTGCCTTCTCCGCAACCACATCCGTCCCAGCTTCTCTTCTGCCGGATCCGGATTGATCCATTCATCCACCGGATGTTCCGACAGGATCGGCGGCATCCTGTCATGGATCTCCGGTAAGGATGTATGGACTTATTACCAGGCTTATTTTACCATATTCCGTGCAGAGAATTTTTAAAAAATGGACTTTTTTCTCAAGTATTCTCTCGACTGGTCGGAACCACCAAAAATTCCCCGGACTCACTGAAGCTGTCCGGGGAAGAACGCGATCCCGTCGATGATTTCAGGATAGCGTTTTTTGAAATGAATATATCTCTCGGTTGCATTTTCAACAAGGAAGCCATTCTCCCTGTATATCTTATATCTCATGCCACTTTCCAAAAGATGAATCCATATATCCTTAAACAAAACATTTTCTCTGATCATCTTTCGTATATTGACATATGTTAATTTTTCAGATTATTTCATTTCCTTATCCCGAGGATCCTTTTCATCCGTTCATCTAAAATGTGCCACACATCAGTGAGCGGCCATGGCAGATCCAGTATGTAATCCCGGTCTGTTTCAGAGAGAATCTGAAGCTTCTTTCGAAAGCCCCCTTCATCCTTGTAAAGTTGCTTTCCAAAATCGCACCGTATATACTCCACTTCCTGCGCGGGAAGCTCCTCTACTACCTGTCGGAAGGATACTCTCCCATAAGGTCCTTCTTCTTTTACATACGAAACCTTTCTCCCTCTCCCACTCTCCGGTGGCGTGAGGCGGATCTTTCCGGTATCAATGTAATGCTTCCATACAGTTTTTGCGATCCGGCTCTTCTCAGTAGGAAAGGACAAATGCTCCGCTATCTCACATACCGTCATTCCCCGGTCCGCCATATGCCTGATCGCGTCGCCGCTCGCCATATCATTTACAAAATCAGCCAGAGCCTTGTCAAACAGCTTCTCCATATTCATACTCCGAATTCTTCAGGTTATCCGCGCTATCATTGTATCAGATACTGTCGGGTCCGTAATATACAAATCCAAGCATGGTAATATCGTCGAACTGGTCTGCCTCACCTACAAAATCGGCTATATCCTTCCGAACAGCAGGAAGGGTTTCCTTTATGGACGATGATCTGAGAGTATTCAGTACATTTGAAAGTCGTTCAGGTCCGTACTGCTCTTCTTTTTCGTCGATTGCTTCGGGGATACCGTCAGTGTATACAAAGAGTCTGTCACCCGGCTCCAGCTGAAGCTCGTATTCTTTATATTTTTTTCCGTCCATAGCAGCAAGAGCCAGCTCATGCTTATCCCTCAGATATTCGTAAGCCTGTCCGGCACGCATCAATACGGGGTATTCATGTCCGGCATTTGCACAGATCATTTTACCGTTATTGAGATCTATAATTCCGATCCAAACGGTCACGAACATATCGGCGTCATTTCCTTCGCATAGAGTGCTGTTGGCGCGCATGAAGATCTCGGAGGGTGAAAGTCCCGATTCAGCCAGTCCGCGTATGGCTGTTTTTGCTCTCATCATAAATAGTGCGGCCGGGATCCCCTTTCCGGACACATCGGCTATTACAAGCGCCAGCCGGTTCTGATCCACGAAGAAGAAATCGTAGAAATCACCGCCTACCTCCTTGGCAGGATCCATGGTGGCGTAGATATCAAAATCCTTCCGTGGAAAGCTGAAGTTGGTGGGAAGTGCGGACGCCTGAATGGTACGCGCAAATTCAAGCTCCTGTTCAAAACGTTTTTCAGCAGCCTCGATATAACCCTTCAGTACATTAACCGTCTGATTAATATCCTCGGACAGCGAGGCAAATTCAGAGGAATTGCGTACGTTGACCACCTCGTTCAGATTTCCTTCGGTTATACGTCCCAGAGATTCATTGACCAGATCCAGGTTATTTACGACAATGATCTGGACCAGCATGGATATCAGAACATAGATCACGGCAAAAAGAATGATGGCCGCAAAGACAGACTCATAGGTTTGTGCATCACGATTGGCATATACTTCCTTCATCGGCAGGGTGACCATCAGCATAAGACCGTCATCCCAGCGTTCATAACGGCACAGTGAATCATAGCCGAAGTAATTCGCCTGATAAACCTCCTTCGGCTCCTTGGTCTCCATGACCTTCAGGTCGTCTGTCGCCATGGATATCCCACTATGGTCTCCGGCGATGATCTTTCCTTCGTCGTTAAATATATCAAAGGTTCCGTTATTTCCCACATGGAAATAGGACAACTTCTCACTGATATCGGGTATTTCCTTCCCGATTGCCTCTATACTATCCTCCAGCTTCCGCAGTTCTTCATGGGTCTGGCGTATATCGCTTGAGACAGCAGTCATGGTATTCTGGGCACTCTGTTTTGCCGTTTGAGTCTGCAGAGACAGAGTGAAAAGAAGATTTACAGTAAGTATCAGGGCCGTTACCGCGAATAACCAGAACTGGAATTTTCTGGACACCGGAATATCCTCTTCGTTCAACTTGCGGAAGGGATTTCTCCACTCTCCCGAATAGATCTTCAGTGCAATGGATGTTGCCGCCATTCCGAGCCCGGTAAAGATGATCATCGGAGGAGCACAGGTTCTTACGACATAGAAGGCCATGTTCATATCACCCCTGTGGGTGATGAACACGACATACATATGGAATACCTCCATCACAGCTCCCATAAAGAAAGCATACATGGCAGAGGGCTTCTTATGCTTGAAGAGAAAGATCCTCATCCCTGCTGCGATAAAGCCCGCAAGACAAGTGGATATACTGCAGGCAATACGGGTGTAGCTGCCCACACCCCAGTAGGTTCCGGCGATGAAACGCTCTATACCTCCAATCAGACCGGCAATGATACCGGATATGGGATCGAAGAAAAGACCTGCGGATAAAGGCCCCATATCCCGCACATTCAGCATCATATCACTGTAGTCTACGCCAAAGTGAGTTGACAGAACGGCACACAGGCCGTAGACCACGCCTATCACTATCCTTGCAGGTATACTGATCCGCTTTCCCTGTAGACGTTTCCATAAAAAAGCAGTCAGAAGCACATATAAGGCTGTGACCATTGACATTTTAAGAATCATTGTAAACAAGGCTTATCTTCCTCCTGAAAAAAGGCTGTAAAAAAATGGCAACTGCTCAGGTCTATCGATTTTTCGGTAAAGTGACCTTACGGCTGCAAGGTAATAAGATCCCATTCGCAGTGGCCCAGCGTTCTTAACGGTGCCATCCAGTTGCCAACGCCGGACGACACGTAAAGCAGTCTGTTGGGATACTCAAATTCGCCGTAAGTTTTAAACCCCTGTACCCTGTACAGGATATTCAACGGCCACAGCTGTCCGCCTGCATGGGTATGTCCCGACAGCTGTAAAAAAGGATCCTGGGACATCAACTGTTCTTCGTCAACAGGTTCATGATCAACCACAAGCACCGCAGCAGAATCTACATAAGGATCGTCCAGATCATTCCATGCCTTTCGCGTTCCTTCACTGTAATCCTCCCGGCCCACGATCACCAGATCATCAGCAGCCCTTATGCTTTCATCCGCCAGGATCACGATTCCTGCTTTTTCAATTTCTTCCTTCAGCTGCTCGTCAGTATATGTTCTGCCCCCCAATAAATCACCATACGGTTGTCTGTCATGATTTCCGTAAATATAATACTTCGGTGCCTTAATATCTGACAGAATTCTGAATATCGTAACCATTTCATCGTAAGATGTGGTTTCATCCGTGATATCTCCTCCGAAGATGACCAGCTCCGGATCCTCTTTATTTATCTGGTGGACCAATTCCAGAAAGGATTCCGCCGAACGCGCATAACCGGCATGAATATCCGAGACAAAAGCAATCCTGTGTGACTCTTTCAGGCCGGTAAGCTGCATCGTAACGGGATTCACCCTTATCCTTATGGCATTCCATCCTCCGTACAACAGATAGCAGAGGCTGAAGATAACCGTCAGGGACGCCATCAGCACAAACTGACACCTCACTCTTTCACGTCTTTCCTTTCCCCTATTTCGGATCATACGAACCACATACTCCACCGCACTTGCCGCAATATCCCCGTAAAGTGCCAGATATACTGCGGTCAGTTCAACTCCGAAGCGGTAAGTAAAAGTACTGTTGATCACAACAAAAAGCAGACCAAAGCACGGAAGCAGGAGGAGCTTGATCACAAAAACCGTAGTTCTCAGAACCGGATGGTCCTTCCGTCGCAGCCGAAGCTGAGCTGCAAAAAGCAATCCGCACATGATCAGTATTTCCAAGATCCAGATAATAACCCTGCCGATGCCCAATTCTCTTTCTCCTTATTTTTAGATATCCTGAGTAAGCTGTCTGTGCAGGTTTCCATGATACTATATGTCCCTGGAAAAAACAATGCCGTTCAACATCTCATTATATTGTGCATTTGCCTCCAGGCTCTCTTTTCTTTCGCGCCAGTTCTCAATCTCCGCCCGGATTGCAAGCATCTCATCCACCACATCTTCCACCCGATCCGGCTTCACCTTATCCAGATAGGAGGTCATCCGCCACATAGCCTTCGGACTCCCGAGATTCCTGGCGATTTCATCACCCAGTTCTTTCGGGTACCCCAGTAATGTGAGGTTGTCTATCATTTCCTTTTTGGCAAAACTCCATTCCTGCTGATCGTGTGTCATATTTTTCTCGTCCCCTTACTTTACAAACCCGGATCCTTTGGCCGATGTTTTTCTTCGTATCAGCATTTTGATAACAAAAAGCGTTCCTACCGTGAGCACAGTTCCGACTGCCAGTAAGATCAGACTGCTGTGGACTATGCCGGCTATACAACAAAACAGATTCAAGATACATTATAAAGAGCCAATCCTTTGTGGACTGACCCTTCTTTTCCACCCATTTATCATTCTCTAAAAAACGTCAATCCTATTGTTCACATGGTCCGTTGTACTTCAGCCCGAGCATGGTCAGATCATCAAACTGGGGTGCTTCTTTGACAAACGCATCCACAGCAGCACGCACACCCGTAAGCAGCTCCTTTTGCGACAAGCCTTCCGGCAGAGCATTCAGTGCATCCAGCGTCCGGTCCGTACCGAAAAGTTCATTATTTGCATCTGTAGCCTCCGCTACACCGTCTGTATAAACGAAGATACTGTCTCCTTTTTTCAGTGTTATTTCGTGATTCGTATACTTTGCTTTCGGCAGAGCTCCTATAGCTATGCCGTGCTTATCCTTCAGCAGCTCATAGTGCCCGTTCACATTGATCATCGGATATTCATGTCCGGCGCTGGCGGTAGTAAGTTTTCCGGTACTGAGTTCAAGGATACCCAGCCATACGGTTACAAACATATTTGCTTTATTGGATGCATTGATCTGCTTATTCACCCTCATAAGGATTTCCGAAGGTGTTCCCCCCATTAAAGCATGGTCATTGATCAGAATCTTGGAAGACATCATAAAGAGTGCCGCAGGTACTCCTTTTCCCGAAACATCAGCGATCACCATGCCCAGATGGTCATCATCGATCATGAAGAAATCATAGAAATCACCGCCCACCTCCTTGGCCGGGTCCATAGACGCATAAATATCAAATTCCGGTCGTTCCGGAAATGCCGGAAAGATCGATGGCAGAAGGCCTGCCTGAATATCCGTAGCCATGGTGAGTTCGGCCTCAGTTGATGCCAGCTTATTGTTATAATAGTTGAATATGACGCAGTACATGATAATCAGCGACATAAGGATTACTCCATACTGAGCTGAATTGCCGAACAGTCCTCCATTTATGATATATTCAATAATCGGAAGGATAATAAATGTCAGAGCCGCGATCTTCGATTTAAACGGGCTTTCGCTCCTTATGATCAAAATCGTCGTAACCACCGATGCCACAGCAAGGTAGATATCCTCTAACCAGGAAACTCCTGTAGTTTGATACGCCCCTGCTGCATCAATCTCGAAAGTAAGGGGATAGAAGATATTGGATAATATGATAAGTGCTTCGATGATAAGCAGGATTGGATTGCCTTTACTCGCCAGCGTTGCCAGCCTGCCGTTAAATTTGAGGGTTTTCTTTACATACAGGTAGAAGAAATATATCATCACCACGTCAAGCAGCTTGGCGAGCAGACATAAAGAGAAACCATATGTCCTCCGATCCGGTTCATTCAATGTAAAATACATCAGTTCATTAACGGCAAAGGAGGTGCTCGACAGCAGGATCAGATACCGGAATACTCTTGTTCCGCTTCCCTTCTGGTACATGCACCCGTAAAAAAGGCCGGCACAGATAAGCGCCCCGAGGGAATCCACACCACAATCATACAGACAGTCCTTCAGACTTTCTTCCATGAAGAAAATAGTACTAAGCTCTATAACAAATACAGCTATAGCAACCGTATAGAACACTCCCAGCATCTTGGTGTTCACTTTTATAGATTTCATCGTCTGTTTCCTCCCGACATCTAACCTCATTCATTCACTTTTCAGTTCAGGTTTTTCGTTATGGTAAGGATATTCTTTCCGTCCTTATACTCGTAGGTTACATTATCCATGGTTTTTTTCACCATAAAGATTCCGAGTCCGCCCTTTTTTCGTTTCTGTTTCGGTAAAGTTATATCCGGATCCTCCTTCTTCAGCGGGTCATACGGATTTCCGTTATCGATAAATGTGATCTCCACAGACAGGGGATCATCCATCACAGTCACCTGCACCACAGCTGTTCCGCTCTCTAATTCATAAGCATAACTGGCTATGTTAATGAACACTTCCTCGACTGCAACATCGATAGATGTCTGCGTGAGCATGGGGCATCCTGCTGCCTCCAGCTGTTCATCAACAAAGGCAAGCACCGTAGGCAAATTCTCTCTTTTGGCTTCAATTATCAATTCTTTCATATGTTTTCCTCGCTGAGATGCTGGGGTCAAAAGGTATTTTGCCCCCAGCTGATTATACCACAAAAAAGCAGATACTTTTAACAACGAAATAATATATATTTCTGTTTTTCTATGTACCGGTTTCCCCTGATACCCACTCCGGAAGCACATTAAGCAGTTCGTCAATCATTCCCACTTCTGCAGCGAGATACATTTTACACGCCGTTATATGTGAAGCTGACTAAGGTAATATCATCAAACTGCGGTTCTTCTCCGGCGAAATGATCCACTGCTGCCTTAACACGAAGGATCAGTGATTCATCCCCTATTGTCCGGTCTTCATTCAATGCCTGTATCAGACGATCATTTCCGAAGCGATCTCCGTTCTCAGCCTTGGCCTCCGTCACGCCGTCTGTATATAGGAAAATCCGGTCTCCGGGATGAAGCCTGAAATTATATTCCTCAAATCCCATTCCCGGAAGGAAGCAGATCGGCGGACCATGGACTGTCTTCTCGATCCTATATCCCTCTTCCGTATCCTTCTTCAGTATTGCCGGGAAATTATGTCCTGCATTGCAGGCATTCACTTCTCCTGTCATCAGGTCAATGATGCCAAGCCAGGCCGTGATAAACATTCCTTCTTCATTATCTTCGGAAAGTCTCTCCTCGGCAAAGGTTATGACCTCCAAGGCGGTACCGCCCATGCTGGCCCGGGCCTTGATCAGGGTTTTGGAAACCGCCATGAAAAAAGCAGCGCCCACGCCTTTATCCGAAACATCCGCGATCAACAGCACAAGGTGCCTGTCGTCGATGAGAAAGAAATCATAAAAATCTCCTCCCACTTCCCGGGCAGGGCTCATAGATGCCGCCACATCAAATTCACGCCGTTCTGAAAGCTTTTCACCCTTTGGGAGCGCACTCTTCTGGAGATTTGCCGCAAGAGCGAGTTCTGTATCCATACGTTCGCTTTCTCTGGACATCCGTGAGATTTCATTTATATTCTCCACCGTACCCTCTTCCATCTTGTCAATGGATTCCGCAAGGATACGGATTTCAGTGACCTTGCCAACATTATCGACAAGTTCATTCTCTGACTTTATACTCTCTTTTGCAAATCGATGAGATTCCTTCGTAATGATCCCGACGGGCTTAACCACACGCTGCCGCAAATATAATCCCAGCATTATCACTCCGATCAGCGTAATCGCAATAACCACAGAAAAGCTACCGATCAGATACCGCCGCCAGGTATCCACCATATCTGTGATATCCCTGGTCACTACAAGAACACCCACCGGATTATCATAGACGTCATACAACCCGCGGAAAACGGACAAATAAGGTTTCGTCTCTTCATCTCCGTCATAATCAATGATCAGCTCCTGCTCCGATCCCTCGTACCATGTCTTTCGCATGGCAGTGTATTCCTTCTGCGAATACAGTTTGACAGTTGATCCAAGGGGCAGAAAGGATAATTCATTCTGTTCATAGTCTTTCATCATTGCAAAGATTACTGTAGCTTCTGTATAACCCTTTGATTCATCCGGAATATAGATCCCCATCTGATCAATACCCTGGGAAACACAGAGATTTGTAAGCCTTGCCTTCATACTCAGGTAATCCGTGATCGTTTCAAATTCTTCTTCCGGCACTTCATCATAATTTCCTTCATACACAAGCTCACAAACCTCTCGAATACGATCATCACCCATGTCCAGGTACTCCTGAAAATCCCGATGCAGACTATCCATAGAGGCAAATTTAGCGATCTCCTCCACGTAAGCTGTCATCTCCTTCTGCGTGGTCTTTGTAAAGATCTGATAACTGAAGATTGTGAGTATTACGGTAATGAGGGTGACCAGAATAATAATCGAACCGATAATCTTTACAGATAGTTTATTCAAAAAATTTCTGATCGTATTCAGATATATCCCTCCTTTCCACGGTTACGATGGGGACGGTTCTGGCACGCCCCAATGTCATTAAGTTAAGAAAAATGACATCGGATCAAACAGGAACCATCCCCACTTTTCATCCCTATCCCTTGCGGTTTATGCCCGCCCTCTGCAGTTTGGTGCGTGTGAAGGCGGTGGGCCCTCCCATGCATAA
>JAFXZW010000122.1 GCA_017541035.1 Eubacterium sp.
CTGTAATGATATAGGCACAGATCCACAGCGCCTTAATAAATATATCAGATAGAGATTGAATTACCCAGTAGAACCTGGGAGAAAGGAAAAAATCCAATCATCAACTGATAATTGGATTATACGTGATGATATGGATATAGCCAAATCGATAAGAGATTTGAGAGAAAGCACAGGGATGTCACGTAAAGAGTTTTCAGAGCATACGGGTATCCCTGTTCGTACATTGGAAGACTGGGAAGCGGGAAGGAGAACTCCTCCGGAGTACATCCCCAGGCTGTTGGCGTATCAAATTAAATTTGAGGGAATTCTAGGGAAAAATAAAGAAACGGATGATACCCTGGTTGAGAAACAGGATGGCAGGCGGAATGTTTCAATCATACAGGATGTTGACGGGAATAACATCGTCATAATTAATGATATAAGGTTTAAGGGAAAACGGTCCATAGATTGGAAAGATGTTAGGGAATACCTAAAATCGCATGTCGGTGAATTCTATATGATTGCTGCAACTAATGATCTTGTGTATATTGGGTCAGATCTTCCGAAGGAATATAGCGGATCAAATTATACGAATAGCCTTAAAGGAGCAAATGCAAAGGCAAAAGCGAATGCTGCAACAGGAATTCCGGAAATGATAGAAATATCCGTTGGTAAGCATTTTAGAGAGAATCGCGAAAAAAAGCATAAGAGAGATGCAAAAAAAGGATGGTATAGATATGACTCAAGATTCGCACTTCCGGTTTATGGTGATAAAGGCGAATTAGAAAGATATCATATTTTTCATGCTTCCATGCTGGTACGTCATTCAAACGATGGAAAGCTGTATTTGTATGATGTTATAGACATAAAAAAAGAAACGAGCAACTCTCTCGGCGAATAATCGCTTACCAGACAAAAAACCCATTTCCTTTAAAAAGAATAATACTATGGTAAAGGAAAAATGTCAATCCGATATTTGAAAATAACGGGTGACTTGCCAAAAGAAAACGGATGAGTAAGTAACCAGATTGAAACAATCCACAAATAGTCCGGAGAAAGAGGTTTATTATGAAAGCGGAAATGGATAAGGATTTCAGAGGAAATGCATATATCGTTCACAATGACGAGGTGATTTTGAGTTACAGCGGTGGATTTTCAGATCTGGCGAATGAGATACCGAATACGCTTAACACCAGATTTGCAACTGCATCCATGAGTAAGACATTTGTTGCCGTGGGTGTCCTTCAGCTGATCGAGGCCGAGGAACTGAAATTTGAAGATACTCTTGGGACTATCCTTGATATCGATCTGAAAAGCATTGATCCCGGCGTCACCGTGAAGCAGCTTTTGAACCACACTTCCGGCGTTCCGGATTATTTCGATGAGTCAGTCATGGATGATTACGAGGCGCTTTGGACAGATTATCCTAATTACAGAATTAGACATAATAAGGACATGCTCCCGCTGTTTATAGAGAAACCCATGATGTATCCCAAGGGTGAGAAATTTCAATATAATAATTCCGGGTATGTACTGCTCGCTATGATCATAGAAAAAATCACGGGGCTGGATTTCGACATATATCTGAAAAGAAATGTTTTTGATCCATGTGGAATGGATTCTACAGGATATTTCGCATTTGATAAGCTGCCCGCAAGATGCGCAAACAGCTATATCTATTGTCCGGATACAAAAGACTATCGTACAAATGTTTATTCTGTTGGTGCCAAGGGCACCGGTGACGGAGGAGCATTTGTGACAGTAGGGGATATCGTGAAATTCTGGAACGCCCTGATCAGACATGAGTTGCTTTCTGAGAAAATGGTATCGGAGATGTTTTCAAAACAAAGCGGTGACGGGAAGGATCCGGAAGAAGGGTATTACGGCTACGGAGTATGGATTATCGACAATCCGGACGGGCAGGACTATGTTTATATGCAGGGCTGCGATGATGGAGTGAGTGCAATTTCAGAATATAATCCAAATAACGGAATGATCACAGTCATTCTCAGTAATTTTGGAGATAATGTGTGGTCGAGAATGAGGAGGATCCGTGAGGAAGTGTATGTCTGATCCCGAGGGAAAGTGGTTAATCAATGAAAATGACGTCGAAACGGTAGCGCTTTTGTCCAAACTTTCCGAAGCAAAACATCATATCGAGGTCAAGGTGGATATGGACGAGCTGGATCTGACAAGTGCGGAAGCGAAGGCTACATACAAGGAGATCCAGGACTGGGTGCAGGAAAAGTACGGAGTTCATGTGACGAATCTGAATATTGCCCAAGTTAAACAGAAGCATGGAATCATCGAGCTATAATAAGCCCAAGTTTGAGGATAGTAAACAACCGGGATGCCCGGAAGAGAAGACTAAGGCGATTGAGGATGTCATGAGGCATTTTCAAATGATATGAATATTGGAGAGAACGAAAAATGAATTATCTGACTGATCATGAAAATATAATGGAAATCATTGATTTCTTTGCCAGTGATAATAAGGATCACTGGCTTTCTGAAATAAATAAGAGCGACTGGCGAGCGGGAAAATATCTGTATGAGTTGCTTCGCGATCAGAAATTGGAGGAGTTATGTGGTGAATCAACCAAAGTGCTCCTTCTTATTGATGGTGATAAATTGATTTCCTTCTGTACATACGCCGAACAGGATGATGTACGGGAGCCGTCACTGACACCTTGGGTCGGTTTTGTGTATACATTTCCGGAGTATAGAGGAAAACGACGTGTTGGGAAGTTGCTGGAATATGTTTATATGCTTGCAAAGAATGATGGACATAAGCATATCTATATCTCCACGGGCGAAACAGGGCTCTATGAGAAGTACGGATATCAATTCTGGAAAATCATGAAGGATGCCTACGGAGAAGATAGTCGTGTGTACAAAACGGATGTTGTCTCAGTGGATTACAGTGATGTACTTGGAACCACAGTAAGCGGAACGATTGACAGGCCACTGGGAAGTGCACATCCAAGACATCCGGAGATGATATATCCCATCAATTATGGGTATGTTGACGGAGTATTTGCCGGGGATGGAGCTGAGCAGGATGTGTATGTATTTGGGACGGATCAGCCACTGGAAACATATACCGGCAAGGTCATTGCGGTATATCATCGCCTGAATGATAACGAAGATAAGTGGATTGTAAGCATGAGCGGGGAAACGATTGCGGTAGAGGATATTCTGGATGCAATCGGTTTTCAGGAACAGTATTTTATGGGAGAATTGTATACACTATGATCGATATTTCAAAACTCAGCAGGCATTATGCGGCTCGTATCCTGGAGCAATTCGATGTGGATATGATTGTATGAGGAAGCCGCAGGAATAATAAAGATGGCTATCCTGCGAAGTCAATATGATGCGGCAAGAACTGTCAATGAAAAACAACTGCTCTTTTTTAATCGGAGTTTGAAAGCGCTTTTTGGAGAAAGAATATGACGAGCTAATAGATACTAGCTATACTGTGGCTAATGTTAGTTCGCGAATTGGAGGGAGTCATGCTTACCAAAGAGAAAATACTGGATGCAGCATTAACGTTATTTGCAGAGAATGGATACGATGGAACAAGTGTAGAGCAGATTGCAGGTATTGTCGGGATTAAGGCTCCTTCCCTCTATAAACACTATAAGGGTAAAGAGGACATATTGAATTCGTTGATCGATTCTGCCGAAACACGGTATGAGGAAATGTTTGGATCTGAGAATAATATCGGGAAACTGCCGCAGAGCCGGGAAGAGTTCATAAAGGTGACGATGGAAAGGATTTCATTCACAATGCGGGATCCCATCATCCGAAAGACGCGCATGCTCCTTGTCCAGGAACAATTCAGAAATGAAAGGATTTCCGAGGTTACCACCAGACATCAGCTGGACGGGATACAGAGGATGTTTGCAAAGATTATCAAGGGGATGATGGATGAGGGGCTCGTCATAAATGATGATCCGGATCTGCTTGCAGCAGAACTTACCGCGCCGGCTGTTTTGCAGATTGCAAGGTCAGACAGGCAGCCGCAGTGTGAGGAAGAATGTATGGAATACATCGAAAAGCATTTACGGCATTTTTGCAAGGTATATATGAAAAAGTGAGCAAAGCGGAACATTAGAATGCAGGAGATTAATACAGTGGACAGGGATGGATTTCTCCGAATTGCAGGGAATAGCAAAACGCCCGGTGATAGAGGTTTTGGTAAGAATTATGTATAACGAATACTTAGAAAGAACCGAATATGTGGACTACGATGCTCCGGCGGTTAAAGGTCTGGCTGAGAGATTAAAGAACGAGTCAGCGGATGAATTATCACTAATAAAAAACACATATCATTTTGTAAGAGATGAGGTGAAGCATTCCTGGGATGCACAGGACAGACGGGTTACGGCATCTGCAAGTGATACGCTTCGGGAAGGCGTGGGAATCTGCTGGGCGAAGGCGAATCTTCTTGCCGCTCTTCTCAGAGCAAATGGTATCCCTGCAGGTTTCAGCTATCAGCGACTGACTCTTGGGGATACGCCCGATACAGGATATTGCATTCATGCCATGAATACGGTTTATGTAAGCAGCCGGGGTAAGTGGATCAGACTTGATGCAAGAGGCAATAAGGAAGGTGTAAATGCCGGGTTTTCAACGGAAGAAGAGAAGCTTGCTTTTGAAATAAAGAGTGAAGGCGAGATGGATTATCATGACAATCATTCCTATCCGGATAAGGGCTTGATGAAGGTTTTGGAAGAAAGCACGGATGCAATAGACATGTATCTCCATCATTTGCCGGATCAACTGACCTATAGCGCCACATATAAGATTGCCACATCGGATGACATGGAACTGATGATGAGCAGTCGCCTTGAAATGCTGAAGGTGGTGAATGACCTGGATGATACATATGAGTACAGTGATGAGATCGTAAAGAGCAGCAGGGAATATTTTGAAAAAGGGGATCACACAACGGTTCTTGCTTTGGACGGAAAAAGAGTGATAGGCTGCGCATCGATCTGCTTCATATACATTATGCCGACCTTTGATCATCCTACAGGAAAGCGAGCTCATCTCATGAATGTTTATACCATGAAAGAATGGCAGCGACAGGGTATCGCCAGGAAAATGGTATCGATACTGATAGATGAAGCCTGGAAACGCGGAGTTACCGAGATCAGTCTGGACGCCACTGAGGAAGGACGCCCCTTATATGAAAGGCTTGGATTTGCCCCGTCTACAGAAGGGATGGTTCTTACAAGAGCGTAAAATTGTTGCACTTTTGTTGCGCTTAAGATGATATAATAAAGCGTAAATACTGGATAGGATTCCGTTTTGTAAAAGGCGGGAATCAGTAGAGAATGAAAAAGTGCTATGGACACAATGGGAAACGTATTATATGATGAAATAAAGAAAGGAGGCCCCATGAAGAAAGAAAGAAAGATACAATTTCAGAGAAGACATCGCGTCCTGTCCTGGCTTTTTGCTATGGCTTTTTTTCTCCTGACGACAGTATCGTTTCAGGTTGTTTATGCAGATGAAGTGACGACTACGGGGTCCAGTGAGGCTGCAACGGAAAAATCCACAGCCGATGACGTTAAGGATGTGACTACAAATATTCTGAAGGATGAGCATGGACGTATTGTGTTCTGGGAGTGGAAGAAGGTGACAACGTCCAATTATATGGACCTGTTTAAACGGGGAGAGACCCATTTCCAGGATGGAACATTTTATCCATCCCTGCTTGTCATGCATGATTCGAATATGAATCCCACGGGCTTTATTTCTACCTATGCTGATAAGGAGCATATTTTTTACGGACCAAAGGAGCTGACGGAAGGAGCAGAATTTGACCGCCTGGGGAACGGAGATCAGGCAAAGGTAGATGCCATATATAAAATGCTTGATGAGGGAAGCGGATTGAAAGGGTGGAAAGTCACCGGAGCATTCAACAAAGATACAAGCTCTTATATTGTTTTGGATTCGGATTCCCAGCTTCTGAATGAACATAAGGAACTTTTCTCCCAGGGTAGCTTTATTACTTCCGGCTCTTCGATGGGGGTTCCCTATTTATCTCCTGTAAATCGTGGAGTCCATTCACAGCTTATGGGTGAATCGCTGAAAGATTATGGGATTGAGGTGCCCAGGGCTTCCATGCAGATCGCCCTTGCCAGGGGATCCGCCAAGGGTAATTCCGGAGATATGTCCTATACCAGCATCGGAAAGAACCCCACTGTTCAGGATCATTTCCTTGTTACACCTTTGGATGCCGGTGATAATCGCATTGTTTTGAGGAATAAAATGGAGGGCCTGACCACGATCATACAGGGAGGCCGCGGAAGCCAGGAAAGTGACGACAACAGAGACTGGGTTCCGAAAGACAATGAATCCTCCAGTCAGCATTTTATGGGTGAAAAGGTGGATTATTCAAGGGATATCACTTTTTTCGGGATGTACGCATACAAAGGAGAAAAGGATACCGATAAGTGGATAATTCTCAGTGACGATGGATATAGCTTTCTTGCAGTGAAGAATGGATATCTTCTGAACTTAAGCGTAGGCGTTCTTGGTAACATGTTCGATGGAGCACTTACACCCAAAGAGGCAGTTTCGAAAATGGTGAAGAATTACCTTTCCGCAACAGATCCGGCTTTTTGTCATGTATTCTCATGGTATATCGGAGAACCTCATGTTTTTGCCGCCATCAAGGGGGTGGGAGGAGATCCTGAGAGTGGTGTCGGCGGGACCACCACCGTAGGTAAAGGCGATGCGCTGCTCCTGAGGGATACCAGTTATATTGATGCCAATGGAAATAGTGTATTATCTGAAGGTGTTGTTCTTCCGGAAGGTTCCAGGATCGTGATTGAAGAAGGAGGAGTTCTTTCTGTCCAAGGTAATTTCATCAATAACGGGAAGATCATCAACAAAGGAGGAACCATTATTATCAAGGATGGCGGCTGCATATCTCCTTACGGAATCACGAAAGAGGGGACCATTCAATGCTGCAGTTCCGCAAGCGGTCTGGCAGGATCTGTTATCATTATGCCCGGTGGTAAGCTCTTTAGCCTGGTGGATGATTCCAAACTGGATGTCAAGGAGAAGAATCCCGCAATGGCAAGAGTCATGAAGGGAGGAACCAGTCAGGAGGAACCGGCGCTGTTAATGACAGGAGGCAGCAGTCTGATCAATTACGGCCTTTTTGTGACAAATATGACAAGGCTGGATAACTCCGCCAGGATAGAAAACCGGAAGAATGGGTCGGCTTTCCTCGGTTATAACAGGGATAGTACGAATGTTCTTCTATATAAATGCAATGAGTATAATAAGGTGAGCGTGGAGCATATCATAAGGATCCGCGACCAGAATCGAAGGGATAACAGCGGTATACTGGCAACGGAGATTTATAAAAACCAGGATTTTAATTATACGTCTGAGATACTGAAGGGCACGTTGTATGAGGAATCTACGTCGAATCTGCAGAACAGTATGCCCATAACCATCTTATTAAAAAGAGTAAATCACGTAGTGCCTGAGTATTAAATGATAAAAATGAGGATAAAATGAAACGAAAGCTTTTGGTTGCAATTCCAATTTTGGCGATCATCGCGATCATTGTGGTAATCCTGATCCTGACACGGGACAAGGGGGCAGAGGAACAAGTGCTCCTTTCGGATTCCGGGTATCCTGTCTCTGTAGCGGAGGCCGGTTCGGAGCTCAGGGTTACTTTGGATGGCAGCAAGACGAAAGATTTCTCATGGAGTGCAAAGGTTGAAAATGAGGACCTTATTTCTATCGCCCTGCAGGGGGAAGAAAAGAAGGGAAAGGCTACCTATATGATCTCCCCCAAAATGGATGGGTATACCAGTGTGGAGTTTACCCGTGCCGGTAATGGGGAAGGAGCAGAGAATACGGCTGTCAGCATCGTTTTTCCGGTTCTTGTCTATAGAGAGAATGAGAAGCTTCAGGTATCCTACACGGATGAGGCGTATATCCGTACGCTGAATGAAACAGGGGGATCTTCTCTGGAATATCCCTTCCTTCTGGAAAATCGGGAGGACGGAACTGCAGTAATTACCTTCCCCAAAGGAGAAAGTGATTGGCTTTTCCTGGATCCGGACGGAATAGTGGAGACAGAAACCATGATCGGTCCGAATGGTGAAAATATGCGAAATGTATATCGGCTTAGTACAGGAGAAACAAACTCCGGCGATGCGGAGGAACCGGTAGCCAGTGGAGAGGGATACTGGGAAATCGAGTCGGATGAGCAAGGAAAAGGGCATCTGGTATTTAAGGAAAAGAAACCGGAGCAGTCTTCCGAAGCGGATTATTACGATACACAGAAGGAAAAATATAAAGGACATTCTTCCATAGCTGAGGATGGTTCCGGAAGCACTCTGCTTCTGGCGATCAGCAAAAGTCAGAATGTGACTGAATTTATCCGGGTAAATATCGATGCAGAGGGTTCGATCTGGATCGCTATGGGAGATGAACCAAAAGAGTAGACAGGAGGACCCTAAATACAAAAATAGCAGGACGGATGGAGATCACATCGAGCTGTCCTGCTGTTTTTTTTCTTAGCACCATGATGAAGCATGATTCAAGTCCGGAAAAAGTGCCGGAAATAAGTGTATTATAAAATCAATTGAAGGACTTCTTCTTTTGATCAAATCCGCGTGTTGAGAAAACCGGAATCATATGATATCCTACGAATATAATACACTCAGATACATTTTCAATGAGGGATAAGGGGGTATTTCATGAGAAGGAAAAGATCAATTCTGGCCTGCGCATTGATTTTTGCGTTAACCGGCTGCGGTAATGCCGCTTCGCAGACATCAAATGAAGAAGCAGGCGCGACGGAACAGAAGATCGTATCCGAACAGGCTAACGCATCGGAAGAAAAGGGGGAAAGAGATGTGGTGAAACTTAAGGATGGTCTGGAAAAAGACGGGTTCTATGTTCAGCAGGGACAATTCAGGGAATTTGATACGGTTAAGCTGGCATCAGAGGGTAAGCTTTTAAGCTGTTTTGGAAATAATGCCGACTCCGCCTATCTTGTATTCAATCTTCCGGCTGCACCGGAGCAGGATACGTCAAAAGGATCAGAGGAACTTGGCTGGCCTGATGAAATGGCAACTTCCTATGATGACCCCGCTGTGACAAATGCACCGGCGAATCCGTACTTTGCTCCGGGAGGATGGGAATACAAGCTTCGTCAGGATGAAGCTTTAGTGCTGATCACACCGTTGCCGGACGAATGCAAGTATTATTCCTTCATCAATTACATCATGTTCATGGAGAATAAGCCTGGTAAGGGCTATTCCCGGATTCCGGGAATGTTTTCGGTAGGAAATGAGAATACCGGTATCTATCATCCAATCTTCGGTTCTATCGGCAATACGGTGAATATGACGAATATAAAACATAGCGGGGACAGTGTATTCGGAACGGAAGCGGTTATCGTAATAAGTGCGAACAAAACCGTTACCGATCGAGTTATCTCACAGCTGGAAGCAGCCGGTTATTCCAAAGATATGGTAAATGTCATGCCTATTCCGGCGGACATCTATCATATGGGACTGGAAAAAGGAGCCGATACATTTTCCTTCCTGCAGCGTGTTTCCCAGGCTGTGAATGCCGATGTTTACAGGGATTATCTAGATCATATATCGGAAAGATCTACCTTATACCGTGTGACACCGAAGGAAGAAGTAGCGAAAGTGCCTTATGAAAATGAAACAGTCATACCCCGTGGGAACGGTGTGCATGAGGCTACAGGTTTGAAGGATCCGGAAGGAACACTTGATCTGATCCGTGACAAGCTTATCCAAAAATATGCGAATGAATTCGAAGCTGAGGAGTTTTCCTGTGAGATCGCAGTACCTGAAGGTTTGACAGCTTATTTTACCGACTTCAATGCAAAAGGGGATAACAGAGACGCCATGTATCTGATGACGCCGGAGTTCACACTGAACAGTGATGAAGATTTTATCGTGGCATATGGTGTAAATCATACAGCGGCAGGAAAGGGAATCTATTCAAACGCCGTGCTGTATGCGAAGCCGATGTTGAACGGGATCACAAGCATTTACGATTCTTTGTATCAGGGAAGCGCCAGTCAGTGGCTTGGAGAAGATTATGCAGGCGCCGACAAATACTATGTCTATAAAATGGCACGTACAAAGATGGATGATTATACCAAAGTGATCCCGTATTCCACCGGAAATGAGCAGGGTAAATTCTATGGCGCAGACAACGGCAATCCGTTGCTGGTGGCATTCCGTTCCTATCTCGAGGATACAGGAACCGGTGCATCTTACTATGAGGTAGTATATGACAGAGTGATCGTGTTCCATAAGAAAAAATAAGTCAGAGAGAAGGAGGTAAGGTGATTTGAACAAGAAAAGAAGACCGATCTTATGGCTGTTGGTATGTGTTCTTTTGATGGGACTCTGGACACCGGGTGGAGCTTTCGCTGATACGCCTGATGCAGAGGATATTCTGGCTTCCATGACGACGGAAGAGAAGATATCCCAGATGCTGGTTCCTGCTGTGAGGTATTATCAGAAGGACGGAGGGGAGAAGGAGAAGATCACGGTTCTTCCTAAGGAAATCGCTGATTATCTTGCGGCTCATTCCTTTGGCGGAGTGATCCTTTTTGCGGAAAATACGCAGGAAACGGAGCAGACTACCCGCCTGATCGATGCCATACAGGTTGCCAACGCGGCCGGTGATGCGAAATCTCAGCTTTTTGTCTGTGTCGATCAGGAAGGCGGAGATGTTACACGTTTGAACGAATGTGTTCAGGGACCCGGAAATATGGCACTGTCTGCCACGGGCAGGGATGAGGATGTGACAACGATTTATTCCATTATCGGTACCGAGCTGGATGCTGTCGGATTCAATGTGGATTTTTGTCCGGATTCGGATGTGAATAACAATCCGGCAAATCCGATCATCGGTATCAGGTCATTTTCGGATGATCCTAAGATCGTGACCGAAAAAGCAAAGCTGGCGTATGAGGCCATTTATAAGAAAGGTGTGATCGCCAGCCCGAAGCATTTCCCGGGACATGGAAATACGGCAACGGACAGCCATACGGGCCTTCCCTGCATCGATGCATCTTATGATGAGATTAAATCACTGGAACTGGTTCCTTTCCGGGCGGTAATCGATCAGGGCGCGGAAATGATCATGACGGCACACATCCAGTATCCAAAGATCGAGAAGGAAACGTATACTTCGATGAAGACCGGAGAGAAGATTTCTCTTCCGGCCACTCTTTCCAAAACCATCATCACGGATATTCTTCGAAAAGATATGGGATTTGACGGGGTTGTGGTCACGGATGCCATGAATATGGACGCCATTGCGGCACATTTTAATCCGATGGATGCAGCTGTGCTTGCAATCAATGCCGGTGTGGATATCCTGCTTATGTGGGGGGATATTTCCACAACGGAAAGAATGGAACAGCTTGCGGAGGGAATAAAAAAGCTGGCTGAAAAGGCAGATGCCGATGAGGCTTTTGGAACTAAGGTGGATGCTGCCGTTCTCCGGATCCTGAAACTGAAGGAGAAGTACGGACTGCTTTCCGGATATGACGGTTCTCAGATCGAGAGCAAGGTGGCAAATGCCATGAAGACAGTCAGTACAAGGGCAAATCATGATATTGAGTGGGACATCACAACACGTGCGGTCACAATGGTGAAGAATGATAATCAGACTCTTCCGCTTCGGGATGAGGGAGAGAAGACCGTGATCCTTACGGCCTACGATGATGAGCCTCTTCCGATGGATTATGTGGTTAGTCTTCTTAGGTTGGAGAATAAGCTTCCGAAGAATGCAACCTACGAGATTCATTCCTTCAGGGGAAAGGAAGCTCCTGATAAGAGACAGGAGGTTCTGGACTGGATCAAGGACGCAGATAACGTGATTGCCGTTTCCGAAATGGGAAGCGCCAGATTCCTGAAAAGCGACACGGCAGGACTGATGGATGAACTGATCGCAAAGACACATGAGCAGGGAGGAAAATTCATTATAATGAGCGTTCTGCTTCCCTACGATGTGGCCAGGTTCCAGGCTGCGGATGCGATCATGATCTCCTATGGCGCCCGATCCATGAATGTGGATCCGCGTACGGATAAGGAACCCATGAAGCGGTACGGACCGAATATAGCGGCTGCCCTTTATCTTATGCTGCAGGATGAGATAGGACCGACCGGAAAGCTTCCGGTTAATCTGCCGAAGCTGACAACGGAGGGCTATTCCTCAGAGATCCTTTACGCAAGGGGATACGGACTTACCTATGAGAAGGATACCCCGCAGCCGGTAAAGAATTATTCCAATGAGTGGGTGGATGGTAAATGGTACAACAAGGACGGTACCCAGACTTATGGATCAACGGGAAAATGGCAGAAGGACAGCAAAGGCTGGTGGTATGGAGACACCTCCGGCTGGTATGCAAAAAAACGCTGGCAGAAGATCGATGGCAAATGGTATTATTTTAACAAGAGCGGTTATGCCGTGCAGAATGCATTTATTGACGGTTGGTGGCTGAACAGGAATACCTGCCAGTGCACATGGAAATATCAGTCCGGATGGCGTAAAGACAGCAAGGGCTGGTGGTATGGTGATGCTTCCGGCTGGTACGCAAAGAATGGCGTCTATACCATCGACAATGTAAAGTATGTATTTGATGCGAAGGGTTACTGCGTGAATCCGTAAGGGGTAATGGGTAATTTGTTCGAGAAGAGAGAGGGCTATGGAGATTATTCGGGATAAAACATATGATGAGGAAAGAGCGTTGTATGGCAGTCGGGGCGTTAAGGTGATCAATTGCCGTTTCGACGGACCGGCGGACGGGGAAAGCGCCCTGAAGGAGAGCCGGGATGTTACGGTGGAAAACTGTTTTTTCAACTTGCGCTATCCCTGTTGGCACGTAGAGAAGCTCTCGCTCAGTGAATGCGACCTGACGGAATTCAGCCGTGCTGCATTCTGGTACTGCCGGGATGTGGAGATCAGCAATACCCGGATGCATGGCGTGAAGGCAATCCGGGAGTGTCAGAATGTCAGTGTTCGAAACTGTAACATCCAGTCTCCTGAATTCGGCTGGTTTGTGAAGGGATTTCACCTGACAGGCTGCAGCGCGGAGGGAGAATACTTTGCACTTCGTTCATCCGGGATCACATTTGATCAGATGCAGATGAAGGGAAAATACTCTTTTCAGTACATTGAGGACAGTGTATTTACAAATAGTATGCTGGATACTAAGGATGCATTCTGGCATGCGAAAAATGTCCTGGTGAAGGATTGCCGGGTGAAGGGTGAGTATCTTGCCTGGTACAGTGAAAATGTGACCTTCGAGAACTGCACGATCATCGGGACACAGCCCCTTTGTTATTGCAGAGGACTGAAGCTGATCAACTGCCGGATGATAGATGCGGACCGGGCTTTTGAGAAATCGGATGTTGAGGCGGAGATCCTAACGGAAGTGGAAAGCATTAAGAATCCCGCCAGCGGAACGATCCGGGTTAAGGGAACAAAAGAAGTGATCATGGATGACCCCGAGGCAAAGGGGAAGATCATTTATACTGAATGAAAAAGCCGGCCGGAGAACCTATCTTCGGCCGGTTGTGTTATTACTCTACCTTCGGAAGCTTGGCGATGGATGCTGCCAGCTGTTCATCCGTCGGGATCTCGTCGGACATTTCACCGTCATGGAACTTCTGGTAAGCGACCAGATCGAAGTAGCCTGTTCCGGTAAGGCCGAATACGATGGTCTTCGCTTCACCGGTTTCCTTGCATTTCAGGGCCTCATCGATGGCTACGCGGATCGCATGAGAGCTTTCCGGCGCGGGAAGGATTCCCTCCACCCGGGCAAACTGCTCAGCGGCTTGGAATACGGAGGTCTGCTCAACGCTGGTGGCTTCCATATAGCCGTCATGATACAGCTGGGAAAGAGTGGAACTCATTCCGTGGAAACGGAGTCCGCCGGCATGGTTCGCGGAGGGGATGAAGCTGCTGCCCAGTGTGTACATCTTGGCCAGCGGGCAGATCATTCCGGTATCACAGAAATCGTAAGCATATACGCCGCGTGTGAAGCTGGGGCAGGAGGCAGGCTCAACGGCGATGATGCGGTAATCCGCTTCGCCCCGAAGCTTCTCACCCATGAAGGGCGCGATCAGACCGCCCAGATTCGATCCGCCGCCTGCGCAGCCGATGATGATATCCGGCTTGATTCCGTATTTATCCAGAGCGGTCTTGGTCTCCAGACCGATTACGGACTGGTGCAGAAGAACCTGGTTCAACACGCTGCCCAGTACATAGCGGTAACCGGGGTTCTTTGTAGCAACTTCAACGGCCTCGGAGATGGCGCAGCCCAGACTTCCTGTGGTTCCGGGATGCTCAGCAAGAATCTTCCTTCCTACTTCTGTTGTATCAGAGGGGGAGGGAACAACCGAAGCGCCATAGGTCCGCATTACCTCGCGGCGGAAGGGCTTCTGCTCATAGGAAACCTTAACCATATATACCTTGCAGTCCAGTCCGAAGTATGAGCAGGCCATGGAAAGGGCTGTACCCCACTGACCGGCACCGGTCTCGGTGGTCACACCCTTGAGCCCCTGCTTCTTGGCATAGTAAGCCTGGGCAATGGCGGAATTCAGCTTGTGGCTGCCGCTGGTATTGTTGCCTTCGAATTTATAGTAGATCTTTGCCGGGGTTCCCAGCTTCTCCTCCAGACAGTATGCGCGGACCAGAGGGGAGGGACGGAACATTTTATAGAAGTTCCGGATCTCTTCGGGAATTTCAATGTAGGGTGTCGTTTCATCCAGCTCCTGCTGAACCAGCTCCTCGCAGAAAATCGGAGAGAGCTCCTCGGCAGTAAGCGGCTTGCCGGTACCGGGATTCAGAAGAGGTGCGGGCTTTACCTTCATGTCGGACCGCAGGTTATACCATGCCTTCGGCATTTCCTCTTCGGTTAGGTAGATCTTGTAGGGAATTTTGTTCTCTGCCATTGTGTTACACTCCTTTCTTTTTTGCTGGGACATCGGAATTCACAAAAAAAGACCTGTCCCAATCAGATTGTTTCTGCTGGGACAGGTACGAATCATCTTACCTGCGGTGCCACCCGGCTTGGTGTGTTACACCCACTCATCGCATACTGACATATGCTGAACCTTTTTACGGAGATTCCGATCCGTCTCCCATACTCCGATCGCTCGTTTCCGGTCGCCCTCAGAAGCCCATTCGGCTGAAACGCTTTTGCTGCGATCACACCGCCCGCAGCTCTCTGGAAAAAGGAGGTTTCCGCTTACTTACTCTTCTTCAACGGTTTAAAGAAGCGTAACACAGGCTATGGGAAATGTCAAGATTTTCATTGACAAAGAGAAAGTGTTTGTGCTATTTTACCGGTATGAATGATCAGGTGATGAAAATGGAATCAGCTTTTGTTCTTGCTTGCGATTTTTTTGCAAGCTTTATTTGGTTTGCCTTTTTTACCGGAAAAAAGAATGCTAAGGACAGTAACAAATAACCTGTACTGCTGAAAAGCCCCTGTCCTTTACCGGACGGGGGCTTTTTTAGACTTTGATGTAAACCAGTCAGCTGTTTTACGCTTTTAAGAAAGGGGTCTCAAAGATGAGCGAAGAGAAAAAAATGAAGATCGCATACAGTGGCGTGCGCGGTGCCTACGCATATATTGCCGCAGGCAAGATATTTCCGGAAGAGGAACGCATTTCCTGTCCTTCCTTCGGCGGTGTTTATGAAGCGGTGACGGAAGGAAAATGTGAATACGGGGTTCTTCCCATTGAGAACAGCTTTGCGGGGGACGTGGCACAGGTAATGGATCTTCTTTATTTTGGCAGGCTATATATAGCAGGGATCTATGAGATGCCCATCATTCATCATTTGCTTGGTATTCAGGGGACAGAGCTTGGGAAGATCCAAAGTGTGTACAGCCATCCTCAGGCCCTGGATCAGTGCTGCGAGTATATCCGGAAAAAAGGATTTCAGCAGAGCGCAGCCACCAATACAGCTGTGGCAGCAAAGGAGGTGGCGGAGAAGAAGGATCCGACGCTGGCGGCCATTGCCAGCAAGGAAACGGCAGAGCTTTACGGCCTGAAGATCCTTGACCGGCATATCAATGAAAAAGACGATAATATGACCCGTTTCGTGGTGATCTCAAGGAAGCCGGAGGCTTTGATCGAACGAAGGGAAGCTTTCTCCCTGATCCTTACGGTTAAGAATGAGGCGGGAGCCTTCGCAAAGGCCATTACCACCATCGGCCAGAAGGGCTTCAATATGCGCGCTATTCGCAGCCGGCCGGCGAAGTCCCTTGCCTGGAGCTATTATTTCTACATCGAAGGTGAGGGGGACCTTATGACCGATGAAGGCCGCAGCATGCTCCGCGAACTGAAGGACAACTGCGAGATTATCCGGGTGCTGGGCAACTATCCGGGGGATATTGTTCTGTAGGCGAACCGTGCGCTCCAAAGGCACGACGTTGCGCATGGCCACCATGCCCTGTTCACACGGCGACATCGTGTGTCAGGAGAACAGGCATTTCGTCCTGAATACGTAATGCCTGTGTGGTGAAGAACTTGCATGAAAGACGGGAATAGGGTAGAATACTTGTGTTTGGCGTATCTGAAATTCGCCTCATGTCATCCTGAGCGAAGCGAAGGATCTTTCCGGTCTTACAAAGGATGACTCGAAGATATCTTTATCTACAGGGATGCAGGTTTTGTAAGTGTAAGAGAATTAAAAATGGAACAGTACATTGTGACCGGAATGAGCTGTGCAGCCTGCCAGGCCAGGGTTGAAAAGGCGGTGTCCAAGGTCCCGGGTGTTACCTCCGTGTCCGTGAGTCTTCTTACGAATTCCATGGGTGTGGATGGAAGTGCATCGGAGGCGGAGATCATCAGCGCCGTGGAGGCTGCCGGTTACGGAGCCGGTAAAAAGACAGCAGAGAGAAGTTCCGCATCGGAAATGAATTTCCATGCGGAGGAGGAAGCGCTGCGGGATCGGGAAACGCCCGTCCTGAAAAAGCGTCTTCTTTTTTCGGCTGTCTTTCTTTTGATCCTGATGTACATTTCGATGGGACATAATATGTGGGGCTGGCCTCTGCCTCCCTTCCTTCATGGAAATTATACGGGACTGGCCCTGACGCAGCTTCTGCTTTCGGCAACAGTAATGATCATCAACGGGAAATTCTACATCAGCGGTTTTCGTGCACTTTTCCATGGGGCTCCGAATATGGATACTCTGGTCGCTTTGGGATCCTCCGTTTCCTTTGGCTGGAGCGTCTTCATTTTCTACATGATCACATATGTTCTTTCTTCAGGTTCGGATCCCGCGGGACTGTACCATGATCAGTTGTATTATGAAGCGGCTGCGATGATCCCTGCACTGATCACGGTCGGAAAGCTTCTTGAGGCTTTGTCGAAGGGGAGGACCACCAATGCTTTGAAGAGCCTGCTTCGTATTGCACCGAAACAGGCAGTACTTCTGGAAAACGGAGAAGAAATCAACGTCCCTGTGGAGGAGGTACAGATCGGGGATATCTTTATCCTTCGGCCCGGTTATAATGTGCCGGTGGATGGGGTCGTCATATCCGGGAACAGTGCCGTTGATGAGGCGGCGCTTACGGGAGAATCCATTCCGGTAGATAAGGCGGAAGGAGATTCTGTCAGCGCGGCGACTATCAACGGATCCGGTTATCTGCAGTGCCGGGCGGTGCGTGTCGGTCAAGATACCACCTTCGCAGGAATCATCCGGCTGGTATCGGATGCGGCAGCCACGAAAGCCCCCATTGCAAAGATTGCGGACAGAGTGTCGGGGATTTTCGTACCTGTTGTTATGATCATCGCGATGCTGGTGGTTGTGGGCTGGCTGATGGCGGGGACGGATGTGGGGTCTGCGCTGGAGCGCGGTATCGCGGTACTGGTGATCTCCTGCCCCTGTGCTCTGGGACTGGCTACACCTGTGGCCATCATGGTAGCGAACGGTGTGGGAGCTAAGAACGGAATCCTTTTCAAGACCGGAGAAGCACTGGAGACTGCCGGCAGGGCGGAGATTATCGCACTGGATAAGACAGGAACCATCACAACCGGTGAACCAAAGGTTACGGGGCTTTATCCGGCTTCAGGATTTACGGAAGAGGAATTGCTTGCTTTTGCGGCGGCCCTGGAGAACAGGAGTGAGCATCCGCTTGCTAAGGCCATACTTGCGGAGGCAGAGGAAAAGAAATGCCGGATCCCGGAAATCACCGATTTTTCGGCCCATTCCGGCAAAGGACTGGAAGGCCTTGCGGATGGAAGAAAACTGTACGGTGGGAAGGAAGAGTACATTTCCACAGTCACGGAAGTCAATCGGGAAGCGCTTGACAGGGCGCGGGAGTTGGCCGAACAGGGAAAGACACCGCTGTTTTTTGCGGAGGCGGGACATTTCCTCGGAATCATTGCTGTTGCGGACACGGTAAAACCCGATTCCGCAGAGGCGATCAGACAGCTGAAGAAGCTGGGACTCCGGGTAGTGATGCTGACCGGTGATAATGAGCAGACTGCTCGACAGATCGGACGCGAAGCTGGTGTGGATGAGGTGATAGCAAATGTTTTGCCGGAGGGAAAGCAGGAGGCGATCCTTTCTCTTCGGGGAAAGAACATATGTCCTGCTCCGGGAGTGAAAAATGCGGGAGAAGCCGCGCAGACGAAAGAAATCATGAAAGCGGGAGCATCCGCGCAAACGAAAAAAAACATGAAAGCGGGAACGTCTGCGCAAACGAAGGTAATCATGGTTGGTGATGGCATCAATGACGCCCCGGCTCTCAAGGCGGCGGATCTCGGCATTGCCATCGGTGCCGGGACAGATGTGGCCATTGACTCCGCGGATGTGGTGCTGATGCATTCCACATTGACGGATGCGGCAGCGGCTATTCGTCTTTCCAGAGGAACCATACGGAACATTCATGAGAATCTCTTCTGGGCATTTTTCTATAATCTGATCTGTATTCCCCTGGCAGCAGGCCTGTTCGGCTGGCAGATGAGCCCAATGATCGGTGCGGCAGCCATGAGCCTTTCCAGCTTTACAGTCTGCATGAACGCCCTTCGCCTGAACCGGCTTCGCCCTCGGGATGCTTCCCATGACCGGCCTCTGCGGAAGCACGCTGAGAAAATGTCCGAAGCAGCAGACAGAACCGACAACGGGTTTGAAGAAGGAAAGGATGAACAGAAGCAGGATAAAGGATTGCAGACTGAGAGAAGAATAACATCAGAAATGCAGGAAAAAGAAGTGGCGGAAGCAGACGGAATAAAATCAACCGGAGAAAAAATAACGAAAAAAGAGAAAACGGAAAAAGATATCATCGGGAAAGGAGCAGAGAAAATGCAGGCAACAGTAAAGATCGAAGGAATGATGTGCGGACACTGTGAGGCAAATGTTAAAAAGGCCATGGAGGCACTGCCCTTTGTGGAAAGTGCGGAAGTAAGCCACGAGAAGGGAACAGCGGTACTCAGCCTTTGCGGTGAACTGGATGCAAAGGCGGTACAGGACGCAGTGGAAGCAAAGGATTACACCTTTGTGGGAATCAGCAGCTGATCATACCGTGGTGATTTGGGATAAGCTACATCCATTTGGGCTTGTGTGAGATAGAGCGATACACATTGGGCGTTATACCCACTATCCGGCGGAAACACTGGATAAAATGACTTTCAGAGGCGAAAGACAGACGATAGGAGATGTCCGGAATACTCATGTCTGTATTCTTCAGCATATTCTTGGAAATATCAATCTTTTTTGAACGGATAAAGTCACTCACAGTGATTCCCACTTCGGCTGAGAAAGATCTGGAAAGAAAACTGGGAGAGACGCCAACATGGTCGGCAATCTGCTTTACTGTGATTCTATCGAATATGTGCCCGTAAATATAATCCAGCCCGTTGCTCACGGCGCGTGACAGCTTTGTATTACGCTGGTTTATATTCATCTGTTTTGTGTAATCCAATATCATATTGTCATGAATGAGTTCGATCTCGTCCTCGGTTAAGGCGTGGTCGAGCTTTTTTATGTAAAAATCACTCATTCGGAAGGAGAGTTCTGCGTCCAGACCACATTCGATGCAGATGCGTGTTATCATGCCAGCTGTGATCACCATATGGTATTTCAGATTCAGTACAGGATCAACCGACAATTTACCAACTCCACTTTCATCGCGGAATCGATGACGTTTAATATTGTCCTCAATAGCAGGCACATCTCCGTTTGCAACAGCACGGAAGAAGTTGATCTCTTCATCCAGATTGCGGTGCAGCTCTTCATTATCAATATCATAAATCATAGAATAGTTCATAGTTTCTCTCCCAAAATTATGTATATTTCCTCTGCTGAAAAAGGTGAGCGGAACTATTTGCGGAGGTGGAATATCGGGTAAAATATCAGCCAGAGTATCAGTTGGAATTTCAGCCGGAGTATCAGTTGGAATCTCAGTCAAAGTAATCGATCCCATCTGAATTATATCATATTTGCATGAAATCAGTTCATGAATTTTATATTATTTCCTCGTTTTTGGTATCGTTAAAGAGTTTGATTTTTGTACGATAAAAAAGATTATGGGGTTTTATACCTTGATAAGGAGAGGAAGAGTATGAAAAAGCATCAAAATGTCAGAAAACGTTGGATCGCTCTTTTGCTGGCGATAGTCATGATCATTTCCCTGATACATCCGAATGTCAGGAACGTGATCTTTGCAGCAGAAGACGAGGAGGAAGTAAGGGATATCACCGATACTTCCGGTGTCGGGGACCCTTCAGACGATGAAGGAAAAGACATCACCGATACTTCCGGTGTCGGGGACCCTTCAGACGATGAAGGAAAAGACATCATCGATACTTCCGGTGTCGGGGACCCTTCAGACGATGAAGGAAAAGACATCACCGATACTTTCAGTGTCGGGAACCTTTCAGACGGCGAAGAAAAGGATACTGCCGATATTACGGTTATTTCGGAAAACGAAACGTCTGAAATAACGGTAAAAGACGGTAGTACGGAAGACCTGACGCTTAGGACGAGGATCGAGTCAAGTGGATGCACGATCACAATCCAGGCTCCTGCCGGAAGTCTGCCTTACCCTGAAAATGAACTCACTGTAACTGCAAGGGAGATAACACAGGGAACAATAGAGTATCAGTCCTATCTGAATGATGCGGCTGAGGCCATGAACCGGGAAAATGACAACATTCTTTCCGCACGTTTTTTTGATATTGAGATTCTGAGAAACGGTGAGAAGATCGAACCGGAATCTCCTGTTGAAACAAAGATCGAATATGATGAGGCACCCGAGATTCCCGAAGGTGCTGAGCTTTCCGTTGTCCATTTTGCCGACGAAGGAACAGAAGTAATCGAAGACGTCGAGGTCAATTCCGATGCGACCGAGATCGTTTATGATCAGGAGAGCTTTTCTGTAACGGCAACTATTGTGACGCAAACACCGGATGCAAAATGGAATGGAACATACTATGCTCTGGCAGTTAAGTATGAGGGCAAGGTTTATACTGTTCAGATGGATGGCTCTTTAGTGGAGACAAGCGCCCATACGGAAACCGCCGGAGGTGTGATCGATACGGTAACGATCGATAATCCCAGGATGTGGACATATATCCAAAAGGATAGTAAGAATTATCTCAGGTATACGGCAGATGGATATGATTATGATGAGTACATGAAACTGCCGAATACTTTTTCGTATACATATATCGATCCTACGGTTGCGGATGGTATTACTTCGGAAACCGTAAAAAAGGATGAGTATGGAAATCCATTGGTTATAGGAGGAAAAACACAGTTTGATTCGCCGGTGGATCATTGCGCCATCGAGATAGATGATCAGCACCATATTCATACATCCGAGTTGGAGTTTATCGCAATTGATTCATCTGGATCCAAAATCGTAGGTGGGCTAAGTCCGTTCAACACAGATCAGCTTGCTCAGATCAATAAAGCTTCTTTCTATCTTGCAGAAGTAAAAGCTTTCTGGAATGACGGTGATACCGGTTCATGGGATGGATACGGCGTATTTCTGCAAAGGAATCATCAGGTAAACCATATTGATATTGAAATCAAAAAGGAAGTGGACGCAAGAATTCCACTTGCGTATGGCGTTTATTATAATGAAGCGGGAATACCTATCCTTCAAATCACGGAGGATACACCTGCAGATGAAAAATACATTGATGTCAGACAGGAGGTCTCTGTAAGTCAAGAACAGTTGAGAAAAGCAGAGATTGTTGCAACGAGCGTAGATAATGAAGGTCATGTCAAAGTACTTCCAGATGCATTTTATATCAACGGATTCTCTTCAAATGATGAAACTGAATTGAGTAAGAACCAGGTCCGCATAGAAGGGGCGTTTAAGGTGGCGGATTTGCCGTATACAGATGATGGAGGAAGTGATGCAACAAAAAGTGAGAGATTGAAGCATCCGGTCACCTATACGGTAACTGCGACTGAGCAAGATGTCAGTTTTGAATATGTGCACCCGACTCTTGGAAAGCTGTATGATTCTGATCATCATTTGCATGTCATCAAGGGTGATGTAACTATCAGCGCATCCTTTAATTATTGGGATTTGAGGAATGAATGCCCTCCTATTCACAATTTCGTTTATGATGACTGGCTTGCAGGAGGAATCTGGATCACCGGTATGACCGGAATGGATTTTAAGCTTCAGGGTGATGCTACCATCGCATTTCAGCCGGTATCCATAGAAATCAATAAAGCAGTGATCGATGAACAGGGAAATCCTATCATTCCTAAAGAAGCAATCTCCGGACTTACATTCCATGTTTATGAGAATGCAGATGCTCATCCGGATGATGTGATCAATCTGGATGTGGGAAGCTATACTCAGGCTCCGGATTACACAGGTTATGTTCCGGCAGATACCAAGACCATTACGGTTAATACAACGGATGGAACCGGTATTGAACATGATACCAGTGTGTCCCCGGGTATGGTTTATATTACAGAGGATAAAGATTCAGTTCCGGATCAGTTCACGGATGCTACGGGACAGATCTGGGTATACAAGAACACATTTATTGAGACCGAGTATGTCTGGAGAAAGGAAGGAGATGAGTTAAAGCCGAGACATATCAGTGATGTTTATGATAAGTCGGATGCTACTTTTGCCAGCATACCGGAAGTTCTTGGAGAATACGGGGAAAGCAACAAGAATGATTTCCTGGAATTCTTTGTATACAATATATATGAGAAGGCAGAAAAGCCGTCCAAGAAGGAAATTGCCCCTTACGATGGAACCGGGGTACTCGGCGGAGTTAAGGTAGGAAATATCATCACATATGAGATTTCCTATAAGAACTATAAGACAGTGGATGCTGATGTTGTGATCAGTGATCATTTAGATACAAATGTTGAATTTATCAACGCAGATAATAATGGTGTCTATAGTGATACAGATCATAAGGTGAATTGGACTTTGTCCGGTGTTAAGGCCGGTGCATCCGGAAAGGTAACATTACAGGTAAAGGTCCTTGAGGGGGCAAAGACAACTCAGGACAGAATGGTCGTAAACGGTGGTGCCACTTCGACTGTCAAGATAGGTAATGACAAAGAGTACACGCTGAATACAGTAAAGAATCCCGTACCGGACGAGCCTTCCAAGAAGGAAACCGCTCCGTATGACGGAACCGGTGTACTTGATGCAGTTAAGGTAGGGGATGAGATCACCTACGAAATCGAATACAAAAACTATAAGGATGAAGCGGCAAATGTCGTGATCACAGATACGCTGGATGAAAATGTTGCTTTTGTCAGTGCAGATAACGGTGGCACAGTGACTAACGGTATCGTTACCTGGACGTTGGAGAATGTGGCGAAAAATACAACGGGCAAGGTGACATTAACAGTCAAGGTACTGCCGTCTGCATGCAAGAAGGACGGAACCGGCAAGGTCATAAACGGTGGTGATACTTCAACTGTTAAAGTAGGTAATGACAATGCATATACATTGAACACAGTTGAGAATCCGGTGCCGAATACGCCGGAGAAGCAGGAAACCGCGCCTTATCAGGGAACCGGATACCTGGGGGGTGTTGATGTAGACGAGGAGATCACCTATACCATCTCTTATGAGAACTATAAGGATGAAAAAGCGGATATTAAGATCGTCGATACGCTTGATAAGAATGTTCAGTATGTTTCCTCTGATCCTGCAGGTTCTTATGATGCGACTTTGCATAAGGTGACTTGGAATCTGAAAGATGTAACGGCAAAGACCAAAGGAATTGTAACCCTTAAGGTTAAGGTCCTGAAGAGCGCTTTGAAATCCGAGAATGGTCCTGGTTATGTAGTAAATGGCGGTGAAGGTACGACCGTTCAGGTTGGGAATGGCCCGGTCTATACCCTGGAAACCGTACAGAATCCGGTTCCGAAGACACCAATCAAGCAGGAGACTGCACCTTATGAAGGAACAGGAGTTCTTGGAGGTGTGAAGGTTGGTGATGATATCACCTATGAAATCAAGTATAAGAACTATAAAAACGAAAAAGCCGACATTCAGATTACTGATAAGCTGGATACAAAGGTAGAGTTTAAGGAAGCAACCGAAGGCGGAAGCCATGAAGGAGGAATTGTAACCTGGAACTTAAAGAATGTAGAGGCCGGAGCTGAAGGAACAGTCAAAGTTACTGTAACGGTACTGGAAGCAGCAAGCGGAAAGTCTGTCATAAACGGTGGAGACAGTACAACCGTTAAGGTCGGAAATGACAATGCACAGAAGCTGAATACAGTAGAGAACCCCGTGCCGGAGAATCCTTCCAAAAAGGAAACCGCTCCGTATAATGGTACAGGTGTACTTGGTGCGGTTAAGGTAGGAGATACCATTACCTACGAGATCAGCTACAAGAACTACAAGGCAGATGCGGCCGATATCTTCATTAACGATACTCTGGATGCGAAAGTTCAATTTGTAGAAGCAGACAATGAAGGCTCATGTTCCGGAGCAGATGCGCAAACTAATGGCGGTGGAAAAGTAACCTGGACACTGAAGGACGTACCTGCAGGAACAGAAGGAACCGTTACACTTAAGGTGAAGGTTCTGGAGGGGGCTCTTACATCAAAGGGCGGCGAAGGCAAGGTAGTTAACGGCGGAGAAACCGCTACAGTTAAGGTGGGCAATGACAAAGAGTATACCCTTGATGTAGTGGAGAATCCTGTAGGTGAGTATGTTGAAGAAGATCCTCATAAGACAGAGACAGCACCTTACGAAGGAAATGGAATCCTCGGTGCGGTTAAGGTCGGAGACGAGATTACTTATGAGATCAGCTACAAGAACTACA
>JAFXZW010000016.1 GCA_017541035.1 Eubacterium sp.
ACCCGAAGAGTCCTGCCGGCCAGCTCCATTTCATACTTCTTGTACATATCTTTCTCCTTTTTCTTTTCGTATCATTCCAAGGCTCCGAAACAACTGAACAGGGCATCTTTCTTCTGAAAAAGATGCCTTCTTCAGAAGTCTCGGTTTGACCTTGAAACAATCCGTTTTATTTTAGCATAATCCCGCCTTTCATTCAAGAAAAAGTCAAAGAAAAAACCCGCCGATGGGCGGGCCTCTTCCAAAAACAACTTATGACACACAATCTGACAGTTCCCCGCAGACGATATCCACCTCCTCCTCAGTGAGGTAGGGATGCATGGGAAGACTGAACACGCGCTTACAGAGCTCCTCGCAGTATGGAAGCTGCTCAGATCCATAACCGAGATTTCGGTAAACCGTCTGCTGATGAAGCGGGATCGGATAATAAACCATGACGGGGATATCCTTCTTCTTCATCTCACTAACGATCCGGTCCCGCTCCTCCCGGTCTCTGGCCAGAACCGTATACTGCGCCCAGGCAGAAAAATGATCCTCATCGGTTACGGGGACCTCAAAACGGCCTTCCAGCCGTTCGGCATACCAGCCGGCAACCTTCTGGCGGTTCTGCAGTTCCTCCTCGAATACCTCCAGCTTGGCCAGCACGATCGCCGCCTGCAGTGTATCCATGCGGCCGTTAATACCGAGACGGACATTATCATACTTGTCACTGCCCTGCCCGTGCACACGGATGGAATGCATGGTCTCATAAAGCTCATCGCTGTCCGTAAATATGGCTCCACCGTCGCCGTAGCAGCCCAAAGGCTTGGCCGGGAAAAATGAGGTGGCGGAGACGTCTCCGAAGGCCCCGTTCCGGACTCCCCGCAGGCTTCCTCCGAAGCCCTGGGCCGCATCCTCCAGCACAAAAAGCCCGTACTTTTTCGCAATGGGAAGAATCCTGTCATAGTCTGCGCTCCGCCCGAAGAGATCCACAGGTACGATCCCCCGGGGAACAAGCTTTCCTTCCTGCAGGACCTGCCTGATCCTGCGCTCCAGGTCCTCCGGATCCATATTAAAGCAGCGGTCAACATCCACAAAAACAGGTGTTCCGCCGGTAATGCTGATACTTTCCGCAGACGCAAAGAAGGTAAAGGCCGGAACGAAGACCGCATCCTTTTTCGTTAATTTTTCAGCCATCAGCGGGATCTGCAGTGCTTCCGTACCGCTTCCGCAGGTAAGGCAGTATTTTCGGCCGGCAAAAGCAGCAAGACGCTGTTCCAGCTCCCTGATCTCCTCACCCATGATAAAATGGCGGTTATGAAGGACCTTCAAAACCCTCTCTTCCACATCCTGTCCGATCTTCTCATACTGACGTCCCAAATCGACAAATTGCATTTTTACGTTCCTCTTTCTCTGTTATGCTAAAATATCCTGAAGTTCGTCCGCGATACTGTCTGCAGATCGTCCGTCTGTTACCACCACATGATCTGCCGCTGCCAGATACGCCGCTTCCCTGTTCTCCAGCATGCGACGGATTTTTTCTTTCAGTTCCCGTTCTCCGGAAGCGTCCAGCAGGGGGCGGTTTTTATCATTTTTAACACGTTGAAATGTGGTTTCCTCCGTCGCGGATAGCAGAACCACCCTTCCGCATTTCCGGAGCAGTTCTCTGTTCTCTTTCCTGAGAACCACGCCTCCGCCCGTGGCGATCACCGTATTGACAACGGAAAGCTTTTTCAGAAAGGCTGTCTCCCGGTCCCGGAAGCCCTGTTCGCCTTCCCGTTCAAAGATCTCGCGGATGGTAATACCCGCTTCCTCTTCGATTGCCGCATCCATATCCAGGAAAGACATACCCTTTCTCCCGGCAACCATGCGCCCTGTTGTGCTTTTTCCGCTGCCCATATATCCCACAAGGATCAGATTATCCCCGTAGAGCCTTCGTTCCAGCTTATTTTTAACCAGCATGCCCAGTTCATCGGAAATCACGGTTCCGGTCCATAGTTCATAAGCTATGATTCCCTGCTGCAGCAGCATGGAAAGACCGTTTTCACACGGAATACCCAGACCCTTCAGCTTCTTCAGAAAGGGAGTTTCCGCAGGATTGTACACCAGATCATAACCGAATTCCGCCATACAATAAAAGCGGTCATCATCGATCAGCAGGCCGTCGCCCTCATGAAGACCGAGGGAGGTACATTGAAAGAATACCGATGGACGCTTCGGAACAAAGGCGTAATCCGCCGCGGAAAGAGGCATCATACGTATTTCCCCACAGCACCGGTTAAAATGTTCCGCCAGCTCCACAGCCTTTTCCAGGCTCCGGTTCAGGATATATACCTTCTCCGCCCCTTCGGAAAGAGCCAGTGCGCATACAGCACGGGATGCGCCTCCCGCCCCGAGGATCACTACCTGGCGTCCCGCAAGAGAGACTCCTTTTTGCCTGAGAGCTCTTCCCAATCCAGGCATATCCGTGTTATATCCTTTAAATCCGCCGTCCACCCGGACCAGTGTATTAACCGCCCCGATCATTTCCGCAGCCGTATCCAGAGAGACCAGCGCCTCTATCACCGCTTTTTTATGCGGTATCGTCACATTCATTCCCTGAATTCCGAGGAGATACGCACCCCGCACGGCCGAAGGCACATCCTCCTCCACGGGAAAGGGAAGATACTTCAGATCCCTGTCCAGTTCCTCGGAAAGCGTATTATGGATCAATGGTGAAAGAGTATGGCGGACGGGATTCCCCATCAGTCCCAGAACACCGGTGGTTCCGGATATTGCCATATGGTCTGATTCAGGCATGGTCAACTCCTTTTGTGAGATATTATGATGATAGGGTCAAAAGGTATTTTGTCTTGATGATTTGCAGCACGCACACTACGTGTGCAATGTGCTGCAATCATTATTGTTACAGAAAAGAGCAGCGGAATCCCGCTGCTCTTTCCAGGTAATTACTTTCTCAGGCCGAGCTTCTGAACAACAGCTCTGTAACGCTCGATATCCTTGGACTTAAGATATGCCAGCATGTTACGACGCTGACCAACCATCTTCAGAAGTCCGCGACGGGAATGATGATCATGGGGATGCGCCTTGAAATGGGCATTCAGATCATTGATCCGTGCTGTCAGGATGGCGATCTGTACCTCAGGTGAACCGGTATCGCTTTCGCCGTTTCCATAGGTTGCGATGATTTCAGCCTTCTGCTCTTTGGTAATCATTTGATGATTCCTCCTGTATAATGATATTCGCTGTCCGCTGCGTTACGGTCGGAGATTCCGGTAACGAAGCGGAAGTACGATGGTGATAATAGCAAATCCCGGAGTAAAATGCAAGTACATTTTTCTCCTTTCGGAAATGCCCTTCTTCAGCCGGCCCATTCCTGCGGAAAAAGGCTTGAACATCCGACTACTTCGTCATCTTCTGCAGGATCTCATTACTGCGCTTTACAAAGCGTGTCAGCTCCTCTGCCGTAAGCGGACGATTTGCGAGGGCGGCCAGATCATAAAGCTGGCAGCATACCATATCCGTAAGCTCCCCTTCCGGATTTTCCATCACATAATTCACCAGGTCATTTCCCGCATTCAATACCAGTGTTTCGCTATTCTGGCCCATATTTCCAAGATTCATGCCCGCCATACCGTAAGCCTTCATCATATCTGCCATTCTGCGGCTTTCCTCGGACTGGGTGAGCATGGCGGATACGGAGCTGTCCTTCAGACGGTCAACCTTTACGGAAAGATGTTCATTTCCGAGAGCTCTGCGGAATACCTCCTGCAGCTTCTCCGTATACTCCTTTGTCTCTTCCTCCGTCAGCTTTTCGCCCTGCAGATTTGCGTTCACCTCTGCATCGATCCGGAGGAATTTCACCTTATCATTTTTCGCCTCCAGGCTGGTAATGAACGGATTATCGATATTATGGGTCATGTAAACCGCATCAAGGCCCTGATTTTTGAACATCTCGATGTACTGGGCCTGAAGCTGTTCATCGGTTACATAGAACACCTGATTCTCGTGGGTTTCCTTTGCAGCCTCCAGATATTCCGAAAGGGATACATACTTTCCTTCAAGGTTCTTGAAAATGATGTAATCCCTGATCTTCTCGTTGAATTTCTCGTCTCTGAGGCATCCGAACTTAACAAAGGGTGACAGATCGTCCCAAAGCTTCTCGTAGTCCTCCCGATGATTCTTACACATACCGATCAGCTTGTCAGCCACCTTCTTGGTAATGTGGTCGGAGATCTTCTGAACAAAGCCGTCATTCTGCAGAGCGCTTCGGGATACATTCAGAGGCAGATCCGGACAGTCAATGACTCCCTTCAGAACAAGCAGGAACTCCGGAATGACCTCTTTAATATTATCCGCCACGAATGCCTGATTGTTATACAGCTTAACCTTGCCCTCCAGCTGATCCACCTCGGGATTGATCCGCGGGAAATACAGAATCCCCTTAAGGTTGAAAGGATAATCCATATTCAGATGGATCCAGAACAGAGGCTCCTTGAAGTCGTAGAAAACCTTCTGGAAGAAGTCCTTATACTCTTCATCCGTGCAGTCGCCGGGAGTCTTCATCCAGAGAGGATTCGTATCATTCAGCGGCTTTTCAACCTCTTCGTTATCTTCGGTTTCAACGATCTCATCGTCCTCGGAAATATCCTCCTTTTTGTCGCCGACCAGATCATCCTCTTCTGCCGCAGCTGCCTTCTTTGCCTTCTTTTTCTTTGTTTCCTTTGCCTTTGCCTCCAGCTCATCCGCTTTCTTCTTCGCTTCGTCTTCATCGACAAAGTAAATCTCCACCGGCATGAAGGAACAGTATTTCGTGATCACCTCACGTACCATATAGGCGTTACAGAACTTAAGGCAATCCTCGGAAAGATGCAGAGTGATACGGGTTCCGCGTTCCTTTTTCGTTCCTGCATCCATGGTGTATTCTGTTCCACCGTCGCATTCCCAATGAACCGGCTCTGCATCCTGTACATAGGAAAGCGTATCAATCTCCACCTTATCGGCCACCATAAATGCACTGTAGAAGCCCAGTCCAAAATGACCGATGATCTGATCCTGACTGTCCTTATCCTTGTATTTTTCCAGGAAATCCGATGCCCCTGAGAAAGCGATCTGATTGATATATTTATCCACTTCCTCCATGGTCATACCGATTCCGTTATCCTCGAAGGTAAGCGTTTTGTCCTTTGCGGAGGCATATACCGTAACCCGGAAGGTTTCTCCTTCCGGAAGCGATGCCTCCCCCAGTGACGACAGTCTTTTCAGCTTGGTTACGGCATCCACGCCATTGGAGATCAGTTCCCGGATAAAGATATCCTGATCCGAATACAGCCATTTCTTGATAATGGGAAATATATTCTCACTGTTGATCGTAAGACTTCCTGTACTTCCACTTTTCTTCCGTGCCATGTTGCTATCCCTCTTTTCTGTTTTTTTCATTTCCCACTATCATAATGACAATCAAATAAAATGTCAAGAAGAAATTAGCACTCATTCGCGATGAGTGCTAACTATTTTCATTTCTTATTTGATTCCTCTCCGGAATCGGAATCCTTTAATTTATCTGGATTTCATGGCAATCACTTTCCCTGTTTCAGCCAAAAGGAAAAGCTGCCGGATCAGGACAAATCCGACAGCTTATTTGGTAAAGGATGGTTTTCTTAATAAATATGTAACAAATATAACATATCTCTTCGTGATTTTCAACAATTTTTTTCTTAAAAAGTGCACAAAAATTTGTCTGACAAATCAATCATTACTGCCCTCTCGGCAACAAAATGCACAAGACGGAAAAAGGTTCCTTTTCGGCATACAGCCGTCCGGGAACCTATTGGTTGATATAGAGGGTAAGCACCGTAAAATTAAAATTACCCACAGTGGAATACTGAACGGAACTCAGGCTCGGAATCGAAGACAGTCCGGAAAGCGTAAAATCCGTCAGTTCAAACTTGCCAAATGCACACTCCAGTGTTCCGTAGGGCTGAATGGTTACACGTTCCGTCACATAGCGGTCCAGATCCGAAGAGCTTTCAAAATAAGCTCTCTCTCTGTAGAAATAATTCCATTGCATATCCGGACAGATATTGTATTTCTCATTGTTCCATGAATGGTCCCTCGCCATCAGCTCGTCGCTCATATTGAAGTATGCATGGGAGACAACCTCAAAATCTCCCGCCGGGTCATCCCAGGTTGCATCCAGATGATACCAGGTTCCGTTGACGTACACCTGATTCCATGCATGGTTTTCTCTCTTCTCGTCCTTTTTCTCTGCCTCGGATATGGTTCTTCTGTCGGAATAAGCCGTGCCGACCACATATTTATTCTCTACACCGGCACAGGAAAGAAGAAGCGCCATGGCCTCTGCATATCCGTTGCAGACAGCCTCTTTTTCGATCAAAGCCCCGTAAGCACGGAATTCATTATCATTTTCGGAGCTGCCGCTTCCGTACTGGCAATTTTTGACCAGATAATCATGCAAAGCAAGCTCTTTCTGATATTCCGTCATCGTAGGGGAAATCGTATCCTTAAGTATACGTTCCACCTTTATCAGCAGCCTCTGAGCCAGCACGCGGTCCCCGGGGATCGGAGTCCCGTTTTTATAGGCATCATATACATAACTGTTATCCGAACGGATCACAGTAAAATCAATCCTCCTGAGACCGAAAAGCTTCGGATGAAGCTGGAAGGAATCCACACTTCCGTTGAGGTTGCTCATGATATAATTGATATTCTTCAGATCTTCTTCCGGGATATCATGAATGAAAAAGGTCACCTTTCCGTCAGCTCCGCCATCCACCTTTTCCGTCAGGGCAGCGGCCACCTCCTGGATCGAACCCAGCGCCTCTTTCCTTTTGAAAATGTTATCCAGGGGATTCACACCCGTCCACAGCTCCACAGCCTTCAGGACCAAAGCACAGAACACAAGAAGGATAACCACTTCAAGAATGATCTTTTTTCCACGGCTCATATTCGGGTTTTCCTCCTTTCCCATTTCCATCCTGACCTATATTAGTCGATTTTCCCCGTTACGTCAACTGTGGGAACGGTTGACCGTATGACATAAATAGTTTATAATCCTTTGAAGATAAAGGAAAACCATGGACGAAAAGAGGATTCTTATGGCACAGTTATGGGGAGGCCGGTTCACCAAGGCAACCGACCGTGAAGTATACTTATTTAACGCATCCATCAGCTTCGATCAGCGCCTGATCGAGGAAGACATCACCGGCAGCCGTGCCCACGCCACGATGCTCGCTGCGGTGGGCGTCATTACCGAAGAGGAGCGGAATCAGATCCTTTCCGGTCTTTCCGGCATTCTGTCCGATGTGAAGTCCGGAAAGCTGGCGATTACAGATGAGTATGAAGATATCCATTCCTTTGTGGAGGCAAATCTCATCGACCGGATCGGAGATGCCGGAAAGAAACTGCACACCGGCCGCAGCCGGAATGATCAGGTAGCTTTGGATATGCGTCTCTATATCCGGAAGGAGGTATCAGCAACCCAGCAGCTCATTGCGGAGCTGATGCAGACTCTCCACGAAATGATGAAGGAACATACGGAAACCTATATGCCCGGATTTACGCATCTGCAGAAGGCACAGCCCATCACTCTGGCTCATCACCTTGGTGCCTATATGGAAATGTTCAAGCGGGACTTCAGCCGTCTCAAGGATATTCACCGCAGGATGAACTACTGTCCCCTGGGAGCCGGCGCCCTTGCCGGTACAACCTATCCCCTGGATCGGAATATGACGGCAAAGCTTCTGCAGTTTGAGGGCCCCACCCTGAATTCCATCGACTCTGTTGCCGACAGGGATTATCTGCTGGAGTATCTGTCCGCTCTTTCCACCATTATGATGCATCTCTCCCGTTTTTCCGAAGAGATCATTCTGTGGAACTCAAACGAATACGGTTTTATCGAGCTGGATGATGCCTTCAGCACCGGAAGTTCCATCATGCCGCAAAAAAAGAATCCCGATATCGCGGA
>JAFXZW010000123.1 GCA_017541035.1 Eubacterium sp.
TCATCATGGTAGACGATGCCCGTTCCATATAAGTGCAGCTGACTACCATTTGACAGGTTCTGGAGCTTTGAGTCATCACGTTTCCATGATTTTTCTGATTCTATTTAATTATCTGCTTGACAAAGGTTAGCAGGTTTTGCGTCGCTGGGTTTCCCCGGTTCTGCCAACTATTAAGTTAATGATGTCAAACCGGTGATCCGGTGTAGTAAAATGGTATCTATGATGCAGCCGCAAACTGAATGGAGTCATATACAACCGGAGTTGTATTGGCACCCGGAATAACCTCGGCGGCATTGCGGATGGCTTCAAATAAGTAGAACACGTCGTTTATCTTGACAACGAAGGTATCACGGATCATGTCAACCATCTCATAATCCTTTGAGATCGCTCTGTAGGTGCAGGAATAGGTATATGCCTTATTTCCGTCCACACATGTTTCACGAACATCGCTGTATGTATTTCCGTATACGGATTCTATCCTGAGTCCCGATACATATTTCTTTCTTATGGAGTTTGCCATATCCTTTGCATTCATGAATATCGATGTGAAAAGTCCGGCCCTGATCCTGCTTGCGGTAAGAAGTACGTTCTTTTCTGCATTGTAGATACTCCACATGGGAGCCGGCCCATTGCATACTATCATTTTTTCAGCTTCCTCACCGGTGATCTCTGTATAACCTTTGGGGATCGTGATATTCATATTGTCGATTGTGATTACCTTATTCATCTTATTCATGGTGTATTCCTCCTTGATCAGTATTCTCTGCCCTGAGGGCTGTTTTCTTTTTGTTGTGGCAACTTTATCACATCGTATGTCACAGAAGTGTCACATCCAAAATAATAAACTGTGGTCTTCACCGATAATCACGGATGGGATCATTCCTTCACAGTCAGATTCGCGTTGTCTGAAATCGGTAAACTATCTTTGCTTAAGGAGTTATATGGAGAAATCTGTATTCCGGAAGCAGTTTATGAAGAAATCAGGACGGAACCGGCTTGTCAGTCAAAATGGCATAAGAGCCAAAAGGGATACTGGTACGGCGATGCCTCCGGCTGGTATGCAAAGAGCAACTCCTGCACCATTGACGGTACCGTATACAGCTTTGACCAGAAAGGCTACTGCACCAATCCGTAACCCGTTAATGATGAATCTGTAACAGAAGCTAAGGAATATCAAAAAGGATTCGGATCGCTGTCTGAAAAGCAGCGGTTCGGATCCTTTTTAAATTTGGACGAATGGGATGCGGTCTTTCGGGAGCGGATGAAAAGGCTCAAAAGGCCGAAAATAGCTGAAACTAGCCTGGGGAAAAGAAAATAAGCTATAGCACAGGCGGCCGGAACATGATATACTAAGACAGTGTATCGCTGATGCTCCGGCTGCCTGAATGTGGAGTGTATTCCGGCAGGAGCGAGGAGGAGCTAGGGCGGGAAAAGAGCTGTCAGAGAGACAGGAAAGACGGAAGAGGCAGAAGAGACAGAAAAGTACCTATATCCCCTGCGGGGCCTTTTCGGTATCACGGGATGAGACGGTCCTTATGTATAAGCTGGTCACCCCCATGCCTGTGGCGCTGACCAAAGAAGCGCTTCGGGAAGAAGTGGATATCTGCATGGGAAATGCCATCGCCGTTTGTGACCGGTATGCGGATCTTCTGCTGAAGGTTCTGGATGGAGAGATGGATAAGGACGCCGTAATGGAAGCCATGGGGATGTAACGGGGAGGATATCCCCAAATAGGAGGAAAAACCATGCCCGACTATAAAGAGAAAGTAAGAAGCCTTCAAAGTAAGAAGCAGGCGGTTCTGGGTCCCGCCGCGGTGGGCAAGCAGGATGAGCGAAATATCGTGAACCCGCCGCCTCCGATGCCGGGAGACCAGACGCCTGATGTGGTCAGGGAAAAGTATGTTAAGATCCTGAAGCATGATTTTACCGGGAAGAAATGGATCGTCAATAATAAGGAACGGCGGGTCAATATCAATGCGGATTATCAGCTTGTGACGGGAGGGACAGGGAAGCTCGTCAGGCAGAAGGAAGAATCCAGAAGGAATGAGCTGGAACATAGAAGAGCTCTTTCCTTAGCCGCTTCATCCGGGCTCGTCGATCATATCAAGGAGAGAGATAACCGGAAGGCTGAGTGGGATGAGCTGGATAAAGGCGTAATCGCGAACCGGCTGATGGCGAAAACCGTGGAGGATTTTCATTTTGCCTCTGACGAGGAATTCCTTGCCTCCTTCGGAGAGAAAATGCGTCTGCTTTGCGACGCAGAGCTGCTTTCCCATGAGATAGCCCGGGGGGATGCGCCGGAGGGGGTAGATATGCCTATGCTCTCCGGACAGCTTAAGCTCCTGAACAGGATCAGGGAGGCTTATGAGAACAGGATAAAGATCATCTCCTCCCCTTACTATTCATCGATCCGTGAGGAGGATCTGACGGGGGCCGCCATGGACCGTTTGGACAATATCGCAAAGGGCAGGATCACGGTGGATGAAACCTTAAAATCCTATGCGGAGGCTGTTGTCGGGTGGAAGAAGGCCGGAGCAGAGCTGAAGGGTTTGGGTAAGGATAAGCTTCTGAAGCAGGCGCAGGAGCCCGGTTCCGATAAAGACCTCTTTGAAGAGGAACCGGACGAGGATGAGATCTTTACCGGAAAGAAGGACGAGAAGGCCGGGAAGAAGCAGGAAGAGAAGGCTGGGGAGAAGCAGGAAGAGAAGGCTGGGGAGAAGCAGGAAGAGAAGGCCGGGGAGAAGGTGCCGGAAAAGATAAGCGTCATCCCGGCCGGAAGGAGCGTGAAAACCCACAGCTCCGATTTCTTCCAGATGTATGCCGGTGTGATGCAGAAGATGGATCAGGGGAAGAAATACCGTATGACCATGGGCCCTGACAGTGAGACACTGGGGAAGAAGTACAGGAGGAGCTTTAAGGAACGGGTGTCCGCCAGAGAGAGGGCGGAGAAGCTCCGGAATCCGAAATCCAGGCTTTACCAGAAGGCACAGAATGCAAAGCTTCTTACCGATACGGTGAAGGCCGTTGAAACAGAAGCCTATGACGCGCTGAACCGTTCGGTAACAAGGCAGGCCTTCCGTGTGGATAAGGAGGATTACCATGATCTGTCCATGTTTATGCGAAAGGATCAGGATGAGGCGAACCGGGAGCTGGTCAACCTGTATCTCGGAAGGAGTGTAAAGCAGGTCGGAAATAACCTCCAGGGACAGGATGTATCCCGCGCCCTTGACCATATGGCGGAGCAGCTGTTCTCCATCGATATAAGCGCGCTTGATCTTAGTAATGATACCGCGCTGGTGAGGCATGCGGACAAGCTGGAGAAGCTTGCTGCGCAGGTGTCCGCCTTTGAACGAATGGCAGCAAAACACCATTATACGGCGTCGCTGAATAAGGAGCAGCAGAAGAGGCTGAATGAGCGGATTACCGCTTTGGGGAGTATAGCGGCCTACTACCAGGGGCGTAAGGAGATCATCACCGATGAGACCTATAAGACACATTATAATGACGAGCTGAGTATCGATCCGGATGGCATAGACACAAGGAATGGAACGGCAAGTGCGGATCAGCAGAGAGCGCTGGGAGAAAAGCTGGTTAAGTCTCTTGTCCTCGGCCGTACCATGATGCGGCTGAACGGAATTCCGGTCGGAAAAGGTGTCTTTGGAGGAGATTCGCTTACCTTCAGATCGGAAAGAATGAACGCCTACTATACGGAGCTTTGCAGGACCTTCTTAAAAAAAGAGCAGATACGGAAGACAGCGTCATCCGCACATTTGAAGAAGGATACACTTGCAGAGCAGGAGCTTCACCGTCTTACCGCAAGGCTCAGGGAGCTGAATAAAATAGATCCCATAAAGGAGCAGCAGGAAATCCAGGCGGATATGAAGCCGGTGCAGGACAGGGCGGTAATACCGGTTCAGCGCCCGGAAAGCCGGCTCGGTGGCTGGGCGAAGTTTAAGAACCGGCTGAAGCTCGGTTTCCGCTGGCTTACCGGTCTGCCTGCGGCCATCCTTTTCGACCTTCCGCTGCTCTTTTATTCCGGCACAGAGAAGGCGCTCTTTGAAGGCGGAAGAAAGAAGACAGCGCAGGAAGTAAGACGACATGATATGGTTCCCGGAAGGAAGGATGAGACCTTCAGGGATGAGATTGTACGTAAGGACGAACAGGGCGAGGATATCGATATTTATTCTGACACGAGAAGGGGTCCGCTGGTGTGGGAGAAGCTTTCTGCCGGGGATCCGGAGGATCCGCCCGAGGTCGTCATCATGGTAAAACAGGGAATGAGGGGAAGCGACGCGGCTCTGACGAATAAGGGTGAGGGCCATGCCATGATCAGCCTGTCCTACAGCCGCTATAACAAGACGACGAAGAGGAAGGAACGCTATCAGCTCAGAATGGGCTTTTATCCCGGAAATGGGATCGTAAAGCAGACGCAGATGGCTATGCTGAATGGCGCGGTCATCGGCGGGGCGCTCAGAAATGATCTCTCCTCTTCGAATCACTATGATGTGGCGCGCCGTTATCAGGTGAAGCCGGGCGATATCAATAAAATCCTGCGTGAGGCTGAGAAATATGCCGATAAGGGATACAATTACTACAGCCGGAACTGTACTACCTTTGTCGTGGATATGGCAAAGGCGATCGATCTCCCGATAGCAAAGGAACTGCAGGAGGACGAAATGGTCTTCCGGGACGGCCAAGGGCTTCTTTTGGAGACCGGAAGAGGACTGTCCGGTCCGGGCTTTGATCTTCTCGGAGCGAATGCCATGTCCTCCCGGATGAATAAGGCAGATCTCTCTTATCATCATTTCGGTCAGAAGATGTATACGAAGGAGGAGCTGGACCGGTATTATGAAACCACGCAGAAGGCAGATCAGCTGCCCGTGGGCTACGCTCCGGGGCCTGTGGGTGAAGCCCTCCGCGGCGCGGGAAGCGGTGAGCTGACTGCGGATCTTAAGGAACACGGGAAGACAACGCTCCAGCAGCTGAATACGCTGATCAGCGCTTCGGCAGAGAAGATACAGGGAAAGCTGAATAATATGATCCCGGAGGGCCAGGTGACCCAGGAGGATAATGATATTGTCCTGGAGATCATGTCGATCGGTGACGGAGGTCTGTGGAAGGCAAGGGAAGGCAATAAGCTTACAACAGAACGGCTGCGGGAAATCCATAAGGATTTCCGGAATGTAATGAAGATGCTCAACCGGTATTATGCTGCAAGGTGGAAGAATACTCCGGAACTGAACGCGGAGGTTATGGAATACCTGAGCCTCTGCGAGACGGCGCTTTGCTTCACGGATATGCTCTATACGGAGGCGCTTCGGAAGGAGGTAAAAGGGGATGCCGGTATCCTCAGGTATGACTTCGTAAATACAAAGCATACGATGTCCTATCTCGATGAGAAGGGCAGGGAGCATAAAATCGAGGTGGAACCCGGAGTCTTCGAGGGATATCTGCTTGCCGGAAAGACGGCAGATGAAGCCATAATGGAAATGATCCGGCTTAAGGAGCTGGAGGCGGAAGAGGAGGAAAAATCCAAGCTGAAGAACACCTTTAAGATCAGGACGGAGCGGGAAATGGAAATCAGCAGGCTCAGACTGACACATGATCTTGCCCGTGATTTTGCCAGCGCAAACCGGTATCTGTTGGACAAGGACGAGTTCACCGAGAAGGATATCCATTACGCTTTCAGTGAGCTTCCGGCCATGGAGCAAAGAGTAAAGGGAGGAGGCACCATTACGAAGGATTCTCTCATCACTGCTCCTTCAATCGCGTATCAGGGCGTCATCCTCGAGCAGCTGTTCGGCGGAATCCATGAACTGGGACTGGACAAATTAAATGAGCTTCAGGAAATGCTGGTTACTCTTGACCATTATCTCGCCGGAAGAATCCGGGAGAAGCCTGAGCTTTTTGAAATGATCCTTAAGCATTGGGCAGAAGGAAAGACGGGGCATTTGGAAGTTCTGACGTCGGATTTTATCCGTTTACTTATAGACAGCTGTATTACGCCTGCACTAACCTCGATTGATTTTGATACGACGCAGTTAGACGGGCTGACCTACATGCTGCAGGTCAGAGCAAAGGAGGTAAAGCAGCTTATACAGACGAAGCTGGACGGGCTGCAGACCGGGTAAATGATAATATGTCATTTTGAGTGCGAAGGGTGAAGAATCCTTGGGAGATAATCCCGGGAATTCATAACCACGGAAAGGAAAAAAAGATGAGCAGGATACCGGAATACAGAGAGATCATGAAGGAGGATCTGGAGAGGCTTAAGCCCTTGATCCTGCCGGATATCTATGAGGAATTACAGGAACAGGAGGAGATCGGGACGGAGTATATCGCCATCGCCTCGTGGCTTGAGGATACGCCGGCCGGCGTGATCATAGCTGATCCGGAGGGAAATGGAGATATCAACCTGCTTTCCATCTGGACAGCTCCGGAATTCCGGCGTATGGGGATTGCATCGGCCCTGAGGGATAAGATGACCGAGGTGGCGGTAGCGCTATATGACTGGGAGGAAGGACAGTACGGTGACGATATTCTTCTTAAGACCATGTATTGTCTCAGGGAAGAATACAGGAAGCCCTTTGAGGAGTGGCTTGTGCAGAATGATTTCACAGATTTCGGTATCCTGAAGCAGGCGGACGGGACATCCCCGGAGATCCGCAGCGCAACGGCGGAGATCCACATTTTCCGGACATGAAGCATTAGATCCGATCCCGGACGCGGAAATCATCGGGACGTAATGGATGACGGACAGAAAATGTAGACAATATTGGAGGAGATGGATGGTTATTGAAGTTGTTTCAAAGGAAAATGCTGAAGAATACAGGGGATTCCTGCCCGACTCTTTCCACAGGACGGAGATTCCTTTGGGAATCGTCTGCATTGACGAGGAGGAGGACGTGCCCATCGGCTTCACCATGCTCACCCTTAAGGAAGAAAGCCTTCTGATCGAATACCTCTATGTCATGGAGGAGTACCGGAGACGCGGCGCGGGAACCATGATGCTGAGAGGGGCCGGCGAGATGGCGGAGGCGGCAGGTACCCATATTCTTGAGATTTACTATAACGCCCTACAGGAGGGGGATGATCTTCCTGAGCAGTTCCTTCTCGAAAACGGCTTCCTCATCAGCAAAGAGGGTGAACTTCTGGAATTTACTTCCAGTGATCTGTTCTATTCGGACTATGTAAAGAATATCACGTATCCGAAGGTGCTGGATGCGTATAGCTGTATTCCCATTGGACAGCTTTCCGCAGACCGGGAGAGCAGACTGATCCGGCTCCTGACCAGGCATGGTGGGGCGGCCTTTCTGCCCTTCATCAGCAGGGAGATGAGCTTCGTCTGTGAGAAGGGGGGGAAAGAAACGGGCTGCATCCTGTGTGGCTACGATGAGGAGAAAAGTACGGTCACGATCATGGAACTTGTCCGTTTCACCGATGATCCCATGGGTGTCGCGAAGCTGCTCATTACACTGGGGTATTATGTGGCGGATCACATGGAGAAGGAAACCTATGCCCGGTTCCTGAAGACCGAGGAGTTCAAGGTTGCTCTTGCAGAGAAGCTGTTGGGAGGCGCGGATAAGCTCAGGACGGCCGGAGAACTGCTTCATGGAGTGAAACTCCTCGGGACGGGAAGGTAAGGATTGAGGATGAGAATCCGAAAACCGCAGGGACTGAACGGCAAAAGAGACGGAGAGAAACACCGGACATCCGGATATGTTGCAGAAACAGGAGGGAAAGTCATGCCTGATTATAAACAGGAAGTACGTAATCTTCAAAATAAGAAGCGAACCATACTCGGCCCTGCTGCAGTGGGTCAGCAGGACAATCGAAATATCATGAACCCGCCTCCGCCGATGCCGGGGAACCAGGCTCCGGATGTGGTGAGGGAGAAGTATGTAAAGATCCTGCAGCATGATTTTACCGGGCAGGACTGGATCGTCAGAAATAAGGAACGGCGTGTCAGTATTAACCGTAACTATAAGCTTGTGACGGGAGCAACACGGGATCTCAGTAAGGCAGAAAAGGCCTCCAGAAGAGATGAGGTGGAGGCAAGAAGGGTACTTTCCTTATCTGCATCCTCCAGACTGATCGAGCATATCGCAGAGAGAGACAAAAGGAAGGGCGAGTGGGACGAACTCGATAAAGGGGATATCGCTGCAGAGCTGATGTCGAAAACCCCGGAGGATTTTGAATTTTCCTCCGATGAAGATTTTCTGGCTTCCTTTGGAGAAAGAATGCGTCTGCTTGGCGATGCGCAGCTGCTTTCCCATGAACTCGCACAAGATGAGGCGCCGGAGGGATATGATGCCGGCGAGCTTTCCGCGCAGCTTACACGCCTTGACCGGATCAGAGAAGCGTATGAAAACCGGATACAGATCATTTCCTCTCCGTATTATCTGTCGATAAGGGATGAGGATCTGACCGTGCCCACCATGGAGAGGCTGAGGGAGATCAAAGAGGGAAGGATAGAGGCGGATGAGACGCTTAAGTCCTATGCGGAAGCTGTAGTCGGATGGAAGGGGGCTAAGGAGGAACTATTCGGAGAAGACAGGGCCGAAAAGCCGGAATTTTATGCCGACCGGGTAGTAGATCGCGTGATCTCCAAGGCAGGCATGAAGCTGATCAGCAGCAATCTGAATAAAAAAGGAGCGGAATCCTCCACGAAAGAGTGGATCTATGATGATCTGCAAAAGAACAGGAAGCTCGGCACGAAGCAGATAGAAAAAATCTTCGATCAGATGGTCAGAGTGCTCGAGGAGGAAGAAAGGAAGGCCGGTGACAAGGAAAAGGAAGCGCCCAATAATCTGGAATATCAGGCACAGCATGCAAGGTTATCACGGACGGCTGCGCATGTAAGAGCCATGAAGGAAGCCTTCAAGAAAGGTGAGGTCAGTAAGAATTCCGTGCTGCTCTTTCTGGATCGCAAGCTGATGTATGACAGGGGGATACTCAAGGATACCTATCATAAGGTTGAAGAACAGAGAGATGACCGCACGAAAGAAGATAAGAAGGAGGATCAGAAGTCCTATACCGAACAGCTCGCCGGTCATCTTGCAAGGTTCATCAACGCCGGAAAAAAGGTGATCGCAAAGTACCAGAATGCGAATGATCCGGAGGAGGAGCGAAGGATTGAGGAGGAGAACAACCAAAAGCTTAAGGAGAACCCGAAGCTCAGCGAATCGTCATTGAAGGATCCTGGAAAAGCGCAGAAGCTCTATTTTTACAATGAAGCGGACGAAGGAGCGAAGGACTGGTACAGTACCAGAAAGCTGGTTCCTGCCGGTAAGGAGGCCATTCAGAATTCCCTGGATAAGGCGGATCCGGATTTCATCCATGTCGGTGGCAGCAAAGCCAGCAAGGATGTACTCAGCAGGGCCTATATCAGCGTGAATCCGAAATCAAAGGCGAAGTCCGTAAAGGCACTTGTGGATACGGCGATCCAGATGGAGCTTGTGGAGGATCTCTATTTTAAGGTGTCTACTACTGCGGAAGAACTCCGTGCAGATGATATCGTGATCTATTTTGGAAGGAATCTTAAAGCGGAGACGGTGAAGAGCTTTCTCGACCGGTTCTATGAGAACTGCGAAAAGGATAAGGTGGAATTCGCCGAGGGTGAGAATGCCGTGGTTGCGGGCAGAAGCTATAAGCCCGGCGTCTCTATGGCATCGGAACCGTATATGACGGAACAGATGAATAAAGCCTTCAAGGATGGAACAGATGACCTGTCGGACCATGAAAGATCTGAAGCTCTGTATAGGAAAAAGAAAATCGGTGCGTCCTATAATTTCTCATATAACGGCTTCATCCTGGATATGCTCTTTAAGGGCGCGGTGCTTGCCAACATCGAATTGAAAAAGAAAAAGGATGAAGACCTGGATATCACGGACCCGCAGGCAATGAAGCTCACGAAGAAGTATTTCAAGGAGCTGTGCATGCTGAACGGACTGAATGTAAAGGATATTGTGGAAAGCGATATAGCCGGGATATTTAAAGAGAAGGCGAAGGAAAAGAAAGTAAGCGGAAAGAAAGAAACAGGAAAGAAAGAAACAGGAAAGAAAGAAACAGGAAAAAAAGAAAAAGGAAAGAAAGAAAAGCCGGTAAAAGCACATGAGGATCAAAATGAACTGATCCAGGAGAAGGAAGGAGAGCAGCTGATCCCGAAGGATAAGAATAAAAAACAGGCAGAGGAAGGGATGCCGGAGGTTTATCGGACCGGGCAGAAGGTTCTTGAAGGAAGTGATACGGAAGAGAAGGGCCTTGACCGGACGAAGGACAGCGCCGAGATGCTGGAGATAAAGAAGAATATCCAGGCGCTTCAGGCATTTTTAAGCAGCTCCATGCCTCCTTTTGCAAATACGGTAAAGGAGGAGGAGAAGTACCGGAAGGAGCTGGGCGGAACGAATCTCGCGATCAACCTGATGTATAACCGGCTGATCAAAAGCCTGGATGCCTGGCTGGATAAGAAGGATACCTTGATCGATACCTCGCCGGAGCGTACAGAGATGCTGACGCAGCTTCGTGAACAGTCGATGCGCGAGGAGCGTCTCTTCGCCCAGTCCCTAAAGACCTATCGGGACAGAATGATCGGGAGCGACCTGGCGAAGAAGGGCGTAGCCCACAGCTGGGCCCAGATGCTCCGGCACCAGCGCGCGGATAAGATCGATATCGATGCGGATCCGAAGTGCATGACCATGGTCGGCGACCATACCTCCGCGGTGATGAAGATAAAAAAGAACGGGAAGACCTGGTTTTTTAAGGAAGAGGAGAATATCCTTCAGGGCAGGGATGCGGAGATCGCCGACCAGATCGCCGGAAAGGTGAAGACACTGAGTGGGGAGACGCTGGCGGGCTTTAAGAAGGCGATGGCTGTGGAAGAGCCGAAGAATATCGCCCTTAGAGCACTGAAACCCGTCTTCGATGCGATGCGTTCCGGGAAAAAGGCCTTTACCCAGGTAAAGAAGGAGAAGGGGCCGCTGGCTGAATTTGTAAAAAAAATACCCGCGGATCAACAGGAGAGCTTCCGGGATTTCTATATCCAGTTCTTCCGGGCATGGAACTCGCAGAAGATATCAGCCAGGGCCGGTATCGATCAGGGCAGGAATCTGTCCCGGCGCAATGTAGCAACGACGAGGCTGGCCGGTATCCTGGGAATAGAGGAGATCGTTGCCGAGTCCCGTACAGCGGAAGTGAAATATCAGGGCAGGCAGATCGATGGCAATCTGATGGATGAAGCTGAAGGGGTAAATGCCATTGAGGCCGCTGCGGAAAAAGTAAACGGCTACTCGGAAAGAGCTGAGGATCAGCTGCTTATGCTGCAGATCTATGATCTCCTTTGCGGACAGGTGGACCGGCATCACGGAAATTACATGGTGAAAACCAAGGATGGTAAGATCGACAGCATCAAATGCATTGACAATGATCTGGCCTTTGGGAAGCTTGGCTTTAAGGCGGTAAGTAAGGGAATCAACCGGTTAAGACCCCTGACGCCGGAGGCGATCCGCGCGCTGCCGGTCAGCTTTCGAAAGAAGGTCCTGGCGCTGAATAAGGAGTTCATGCATCTGGTATTAAGAGACCTGCTGGAGCCTGATGAGCTGGAAAGCCTTGCAGACCGCCTGACAGGGCTTCAGGCCGCCATAAGAGAAGAAGAAAGAAGGCTTGCCGAGGAAGCAGCAGCTGCTCCGACTAAGCAGGAACGAAGAGAGATCCTCGACCCGGAGCTGAACAAACTGAATTACCTGAAAAGCCTGAAGACGGGCGATTCCAGGACGGATAAGACCTCGGTTTTTATCGACTATCTCCTGCATGAGGGGGAAATAAACAGCCGGATCAGGATTCGCAAGGATCAGCTACGGAAATAGCGGTCGGGAAAACTGCGATCAGATAGGGGCACCGGTAATGAACAGATACTGTGGGCTCTTCAGGGGTGAAGGTGGGTGCTTTTCACCCACCTTTACCCCTGAAGAGCCTCATTGTTTCTAAAACGAAATATTCTATTCATCCTGTGTTGGTAACAACATATGGATTAAAGGATGGAACCTATTCAGGAAGAATACAGGCTGTTATAACAACAAACGAGTTGTTCACGAAGCTCTAAAAAACGCTAAATCTCGATAACGAAATGAGTTATAACGCGTTATAACACATGACCGATTTAAATCGATATATGCAAAAAAGAATTTCTGCTACAAAGGTCTCTCTGCGTGGAGAAATGAAAAAGGCTTGCTTACAGATACTTGTCTGGACGGACAGGATACATTTGCAAGGCTGCCGGATATGTTGGAAATACCGTATGGGCGTGATTAACGCCGATATTTTTACTTGTGATAGAGGTGACAGATCATGAAAAAAATAATAGCAGCATGTGGAAATGATTGTGCGGCCTGTCCAAGATATGTTGCACATCCATATGAAAAGACGGATGAAGAACTCCGCCACACCGCAGAGCTGTGGATGAAAATCGGATATCGTGATCACATCGTAACAAATGAGGAGATTTCATGTACGGGATGTAAGCCGGAAAACTGGTGCCGGTATCAGGTAGTTAAATGCTGTGAAGACCGCGGGATAAAGACCTGTGGTGAGTGTGCCGGGTATCCCTGTGACAATATGAAAGAGTGTTTTGTCGTGACAAAATCCTTTGAACCAATGTGCCGGCAGGTGTGTACGGATAATGAATATATGAGATTGGAAAAAGCGTTTTTTGAAAAGGAGAAAAATCTTTCCGACAAAATGCTGAAATTGATATTGGCTCAGAAAACGGACATTGAGATTTTATGGAAAATGCAGGTCGAGGCATTCACGGATCTTCTGGACAAATATCAGGATTTTGATTCGAGTCCTGCTGCTGAAAGCATTGATAAAGTTATAGCCAGATTCGAGCAGGCATGGACAAAGTATTACTTTATTGTTGTCGGCGGAATAAAAGTAGGAGCCATTCGAGTAGTAGATAAAAAGGATGGCAACAGAAAACGTATATCACCCATATGGATCATGCCGAAATATCGAAATAAAGGATATGCGCATCAGGCAATTATGGCGGCTGAAAAGATATATGGTTCGGATCACTGGTGTCTGGATACGATTCTTCAGGAGGAAGGCAATCTTCATCTCTATGAGAAGCTTGGCTATCATCGGACGGGCAGGGTTGATAAGATCAATGATAGGATGGATATTGTGTACTACGAAAAGGATTGAGGCGTTGAATCTGTTGAATCATAGATTCAGATGGAGGAGTAAAGTATGGCATAGCTATGATGCCTGATGCGGATATGGAACTCCCGTATGAAGGGGCAAAAGAAACGATCCTTGTGGATGCTCCGGTTTTGGAAGAAGATTGTGGACTATAAGCGCAATCTTTATTCTTTACTGGAGGGTACGGATGCTATATAATATTAATCGGGTACTGAGTGGAAGAAACTCCGGTCAGAGTATTTAATTCACTGTAGCCGATGGAGATGAAAACATAAAGCACCACAATTTTTTGTATAGGAGGAATTGAAAATGAAGATCACAACCTTTGATCCCATGATCATTACACCTAAGGCAGAAGAGGTAATTAAGCTCTTTGAGGCACTTGGGTTTGCAAAGACGCATGCACCTTCTGTCAATATCGAGACCGGGGAAGTAACAGATGTCCGGATGAAGCACCCGGAGGGCTATCATGTCGATGTGGCCGGAGTTGATAAGCTTCCGAAGGATATGACCATCATTAGGATGAATGTGGACAATTTTGAGGAGGCATATGACCTGCTCATTTCACGTGGATTTAAGAATAACAGAGGTGATGGGTTGGTTGAGACCGCAAGTGCAAAATCTGCGACCATGATTTCTCCTTCCGGCTTTACGATTAGTCTTGTCCAGCATATCAAGAAATAAGAGGAAACTCATTTCCAAAGAACCGGATTGCTTTGACAAATATGATCCCCGCTAAAAATCGGGGAAAAACTAATGATATTCTGAATAACACTTCATGAAAGTTATCGATGGGCAGTCACGCAAGTGGCTGTCCATCTTTCTTTGGCCCAAAATCAAAACTGAATAAAGTGAAGTGATTTACCGGGGCAAACGCAAATCTCCACAAGGCGAAAACCGCAAAGAACGACGAGTTCTACACGCAACTCACCGATGTGAGCAAAGAGCTTGTACACTACAAGGAACACTTGCCGTATCTAACGCTTTGTTATAATCATCCAAAGCATATTCGAGATTCATACGAAAACTTTGGGAATACTCTGTCTGACCAACATCAGAGAAAATGTTCCCTTTAGGATGTCCCAGTTGCTTTCCCGCATACCTCCTTTCTAAGCGGATAATTAATTCTCTTAGAAAAGTGCATGGTTGCCATTCCCATATACATGAAAAGAATGACTTTGAACAGGTGGCATGCGGATCATGAAGGCAAGCCCTCTTTTTTTGTCCTGCAAAATCTATTATAATTACACCCAGGAGGGATAGTAGATGAAGGTATTCGAGTTAGGCGGTGATAAGTCCGATCTGATTCTGATCCAGATGGTGGACAGCCATAGTATCAGGATGATTGAGTCAGAGGCAGAACTGATCCGGAAACTGTCCGGCAGGGATGATTTCCGGTTGGTGGCGTGTCAGGTGGATGACTGGAACCAGGATCTGTCACCCTGGGAGGCACCTCCTGTGTTCGGTAAGGAAGGATTTGGTGGCAAGGCTGAGAAAACGCTTCAGGATCTCAAAGAGAGCGTTTTAAGCCGATGTGGACAGGCAGACAGGAAATTCATCGGCGGATACTCTTTGGCAGGTTTATTCGCTCTCTGGGCGGCTTACAGAGAGGATAGCTTTGAGGGAGTAGCAGCGGCATCTCCGTCGGTATGGTTCCCCGGCTTCGTGGATATGGCAGAACGGGAACGGATTCTGACGAAGAAGGTTTACCTCAGTCTGGGCGATAAAGAAGAGAAGGCGAAGAATCCCGTCATGGCAACAGTGGGTGATTCCATCCGGAGACTTCATCAGATCTATGAGGAATCGAATGGGATAGAGACTGCTCTGGAGTGGAACGAAGGAAATCATTTCCGGGAACCGGAGCTTCGTATGGCGAAGGGCTTCGCGTGGGCGATGAAAGAAGGGTGATGATATGCGGAAGAGACTGTTTACCTATATCAAGAAGAAATATAAAGTCGAGCCGGAGTATCCATGGAGCAGATACGACACCAACGCGGTATTTCGTCATGTAGAAAATAAGAAATGGTTTGCGTTGGTGATGGATGTGAGACGTGAGAAACTGGGGCTTCCGGGGGATGGTGAGGTTACGGTGATGAACCTCAAGGTGGATGATCCCTTCTTCCGGGATATGATCATCCGGGAAGATGGTATCACGCCGGCTTATCACATGAATAAGCAGCATTGGATCACGGTACTCATGGATGGAACTGTTCCGGAAGAGAGGATGTATGCGCTTTTGGAAATGAGCTACCTTTCCACCGCAACCGCAGCAAAAAAAGAAAAAATACGTGCGCCGAAGGATTGGATCATCCCCGCAAATCCGAAATTCTACGATATCGAGCATGCTTTTGACGAGAAGGAAGAAATCGATTGGAAGCAGGGTACAGGAATTAAATCCGGAGATACCGTATTCATGTACGTGGCGGCACCGGTGTCGGCGATTCTGTATAAGTGTAAGGTTCTGGAGACTAACATCCCATATCAGTACAGTGATCAGAATCTGACAATCCGTGCGTTGATGAAGATTCGGTTGGAGAAACGATACAATCCGTCAGAGTTTACTTTTGAGGTATTGAAGGATGAGTATGGAATCTATGCCATCCGGGGGCCGAGGGGGATTCCGGAGGCGTTACGACTGGATTTGCAATGATGGTATAGTTAAGGAAATGGGACGATTGGGGACGGTTCTGGTACGCCCCAATGTCATTAAGTTAAGAAAAATGACATCGGATCAAACAGGAACCATCCCCACTTTTCATCCCTATCCCTTGCGGTTTATGCCCGCCCTCTGCAGTTTGGTGCGTGTGAAGGCGGTGGGCCCTCCCATGCATAA
>JAFXZW010000124.1 GCA_017541035.1 Eubacterium sp.
CTTCTCATGCTCTTCACAGAACCTTTTGTCTGTCAGCTTCGGGCATCCGGGATAAGAGCATGGATGCTTTGGTTTCCTTGGCATCATTCCACCTTCTTTCCCATAGAAAAAGCCGCCACGGTATTTTGCTCCGCAACGGCTCTCTCATCTTTCGCTTTTGCCAGTTTAACATTATCACATAGGCTTACTGTATCGAACTTGATTTTACTGTATTCTTTCCGGAATCGTTATTTCATCCAGGGCGTTCCTGTGAAGTCGGAATACATTGTCGATACCATACCCAAGCTCAATGGCGATCTCTTCCCATCTCATATAGGACAGGTACCGCAGTTCCAGTATCGTCTGAAGTTCGGCACTTTCTACAGCCTTGATCCTGCGGATGATATCCTTCTTCAATTCCACAAGCTTCATCATATCCTGGTTGATCTCATTCTCCAGATCGATAATCTTAATAATGGCATCTTCCATTCTGGAGCCATCCCTGTTCGGGCTCTTCGGCATATCCGAATATGTCACCGTTGCTTTTGTTGCCAGGTCATGAAGATCCTCAATCTGTCCCAGCTTGCTCTCGATCCGCTGGTTCAGTCCGAACGCCTGTGATAAATATTTCTTGGCTTCCTGCTGATGTCTGTTCATAAGCTACCTCCGATTGGATTTATTTTTTCTCCCTCGGATTGACTCTGATTGTCTCACTTCGTCCTGAAGCCTTTTGATCAGGTATTCTCCGTCCACGCCTGTCAGCTGGCTGTACCAGCCGGAACGGAAGAACCTCTCGATCTCCAAGGCCTCATCTATTGCTTTTCGATCCTTCGGATGTGCCTTGATCTTCTTAAGCGCCACCCTGTAATCCGTGACCGCCTGAAGAATGATCGCATTGGCCAGTCTCTCATACGGATCCTCAGCCAGATTCTTATTTCCCGCCATAGGCACTTACCTCCGCTTTCACGGCATCGATCAGCGCCGACTGCGTATGGTCTTTTGTTTCCAGTGCGTTCATGATCCGCTCATCGATCGTCTTTGCCGCTATGATATGGATCACGGACACTGTATTTTCCTGACCCTGCCTCCAAAGTCTCGCCACCGTCTGCTGATACAGTTCCAGGCTCCATGTAAGCCCGAACCATACAAGGATATTCCCACCGCTCTGTAAGTTGAGTCCGTGACCGGCAGAAGCCGGATGGATAAGACCCACAGGGACATTGCCTTCATTCCACCTGCGGATATTCTGCTCTTTATCCAGTCTGGCAAAATCAACCTTCAGTTCCGTGAGCCTTTCCTGTATCCGGTCAAGGTCATGCTGATACCAGTACGCCACAAGCACCGGCTTTCCGTTCGCCGACTCGATGATGTCCTCCAGCGCATCCAGTTTTCGGTCATGGATTTTCTCATAATCCCCTTCATCGGAATAAACCGCCCCATTCGCCATCTGTGTCAGTTTCCCGGACAATGCCGCCGCGTTCGCAGCCGTCACTTCGCCCTTCGGCAGTTTCAGAAGAAGGTCCTGGCTCATCCTTACATATTTCAGGTACTCTTTTTTATCCAGACGCACCATATACCTCGAATTCACCAGTTCCGGCATTTTAATATGGTCAGCTGACTTCATGGAGATCGTGATATCAGAAATCCTGTCATAAATGGCATCCTCGGCTCCCGGCAGAAGCTTATAGCTATACACGATATGCCCATTCGTCTTATCCGGCTTAAAATAGGCGTTCCTGTACTGCCCGATAAACCTTCCAAGCCGCTGCCCCATGTCCAGGATCTTATATTCCGCAAACAGATCCATCAGTCCGTTAGAAGAAGGCGTCCCGGTCAGACCCACGACCCTTTTCACCCTTGGCCTTACCTTCATCAGCGCCTTGAACCTCTTCGCCTGCCAGTTCTTGAAAGATGACAGCTCATCCACGACCACCATATCGTAGTCAAACGGCAGGCCGCTCTTTTCTATAAGCCACTGCACATTCTCCCGGTTGATCAGATAAATGTCTGCAGGTGTTTCCAGCGCTTTTATCCTCTCCGCCTCGGTACCGACCGCCACGCTGTATCTCAGGTCGGAAATATGGTCCCATTTCTCGATTTCATCCGGCCAGCTCAAACTAACGACTCTTATTGGACCGATAATAAGAGCCTTGCGAATTTCAAACCGATCAAACATCAGCTCTTCTAACGCCGTAAGTGTTGTGATCGTTTTTCCAAGACCACAATCTAAAAAGAGGGCTGCTTCAGGATGCTCGATTATAAATTGTGAACTATAGACCTGATAATCATGCAGATTACTCTTTCTTAACAAATCTTCCATGACGATCCCTCTCTTTCTGTGCCGCATGAATCTTTGCATGCTCTGACGCTGAAAGCACTTTAAGGTTTTCCATATCGTTGTTTTCGTGATTTCCATCAATATGATGAACCTCTTCGCCTGGCTGCAGCTTGCGTCCAATTTTTATTTCCGCTAATCCTCTATGGATCAGTTTTCCTGCAACAACCTGATTCTTCGCGCCTGCTTTCTCAAAGTTGATAAAATCCATGTAGCAGCCTTCATCACAAAAATTATGTTTATTCCTTGCTGCATCTGATCGTTTTTTGTAGATTGGTTTTCCACACCAATCACAAGGAACATAGATTTTCTTTGTCTTAAATTCATATCCACATTCCGGACTGCAGAAATAATAGTCATTGCGCTTTTTGTGATGTCCCGTGTATTCAAATTCGATGCCGCAGTTATCACACTTCATAATTCTCTGTTTCCGGTATCTTTCTGCATTTGCTTTCCCTAAACAAGCTCTGCTGCAATAGTTATGCTCTTTGATCCAGGCTTTCTTCCGCAGAAATTCCTTTCCACAGATCTCACACTTTATTTTTAATCTCATCAATGATCCCTCCAATCTGCTCCGGGTTGTCCAGCACATACACTCTGAACCCCAAAAACCTCAGCAGCTCATGCCTTGACTTCTGCAATGGCCTCGCCTTCTTCCCAGGAGCCTTTACTTCTACAAATCCCATCCTCCCATCCGGTAAAAGCACGATCCTGTCTGGCATCCCATCGAATCCCGGCGCTACCCATTTCGGACAGATACCGCCTGCCGCTTTCACCGCCCTCACAAGTTTCTGCTCTATTGTTTTTTCTCTCATGCGTCCTCCAATCAGGAACAACTGAACCAAAAATCCCTTTACGCGCGTATATACGTGTGTTACGCGCACTGATTTCTTTCAAAAACACCATTTATTTGTTCTATAAAGAAATTCTTGTTTTCCTGTTCCAAATCCGCCTCAAAACCGCCATGTTTCAAAGCCTTATCACTGAACAACCCGTTAGGAACGGAACAAGAAGTTGTTCTGTTCCTGTAGGTTGTTCATCAGATTTACCCGTTCCGTTTATAGATCCTCTGCCGTCCGTAGATGGGCAGTACCTTTGACTTTCCGGTCTTGCTCCAACCATCCATTCTCTCCATAATGGCTGACAGGGCATAACTGTCCGAAGGCTTCATATCTTCTTTTGGCTTTCCAAAGCATTCACACCAGATCTCCATGTTGGATACTTCCATCCTGCGGACACTGCCTATCGGCCGCATCGGATCATCCGCATCACGCACATATTCCTTGCGCTTATAGACATCCATCGAATCCCAGTTGTCCGGAAGCATCATATCCAGGTATTCCTGCACCAGGCCTTCCCGGTCATCACGCTCCATCGCCGCCCGCTGCTCTTCCTTGGCATAGTCCTCTAACTCC
>JAFXZW010000125.1 GCA_017541035.1 Eubacterium sp.
ATTCTTTGTCTGAATACCTTCAGGCGTGTCGGGCCACTTCCCTTCACGATACATTTCAACACATTTTCGTTTGAATTCATAACTATAGCGCATAAATATACCCTCCTTACTGGTTGTCCAGTAAAGAGGGTACATATCAGAGGGAGGATGATATGTGGGAGGTATTTTTTACATATGTCGAATCCCCCGCTACATTTGTGACAAGAAAGGACATCGGTCAGAAATGAGGTGAAGGATGAAGCGTCCGCTGATGACGCTGCTGGGGCTTTTTTTATTGGGGCTTCTGGCAGGAACCTTAACAGAATACATGATCGGAATACCGATTCTTGCGTCAGCAGGGATCATTTGGAGAAGCACAGGCCATACAGCGAAGAAGCTAATACATGGCATGTTGCTTCTCTTTCTTTTTGCTCTGGGATATTTGTGGAGTTGTGGTGTGAAGGATCAGCTTACGCAGGAATTGGATGCTCTGCCACAGGAGGGGGAAAAGGTGCTCCTGACGGGAACAATAACAGATGTGGGGACAAAGACATGCATTCTGCAGATCGGAGCCGGGAAGATTCTTATCAGACTTCCGGAGGAGGGAGGATACCTTCCCGGCTGTGGCCTAAGGGTTGAAGGAGAAATGATATCTCTTCAGGCGGAAAGCAATCCCGGTGGCTTTGATTCGAAGACGTATTATGAAAGTGAGGGAGTGATCGCCTGTGTTCGTGCCAAAAGAACGGAGCTTTGGGAGCAGGGAGACAGATGGTTCACCAAATGTTTATCCAGGATCCGGGAAGCTGCGAAAACCGCCATTTATCGCGTGCTTCCCGAGAAGGAAGCAGGTGTGCTTTCTGCCATGCTTTTGGGAGAACGAGCAGGATTGGATCAGGAACTGAAGGAACTGTATCGAAGAAACGGAATCGCCCATATCCTTGCAATATCGGGGCTGCATGTTTCTCTGTTGGGAGTAGCGTTAACGGGTTTCCTGCTTCTGATCGGTTTTTCTCGCAGAAGAGCAGCGGGAGTTTCAATCGTTTTTCTTTTCCTGTACGGTCTGATGACAGGCTTTTCACCGGCTACATTGCGGGCAGTCCTGATGCAGACCTCCGTTCAGTTGGCGGGGATCTTCCGAAGGATTTCAGATATGCCTACGGCTATGACATTGTCTATGTTTCTGATCCTGCTTTTTGAACCGTATCGGATCACTTCTTCCGGCATGCTTATGAGTTTCCTTGCTGCAGCTGCTGTAGCATCTCAGCAGAAGATTAATGATTTGCTTTTTCAGAGGGAAAGGTTTCTCAGACTTCCTCTGAAATTTCGACGTCCGATGAAGGCTCTGACAGGCTCCGTGCTGCTTAGCATGCTGATACAACTCTTCCTTCTTCCGGTCATGCTCCGGGACTATTATTGCATTAGTCCTTATGCACCTGTTTTGAATCTGCTGGTGGTTCCTCTTCTGACATTGGCGGTGGGCAGCGGTGCGCTGGGGATGATACTTGCCCTTCTGCCCTGGTCCGCCTGGCCGGGAAGGATTGCAGCGCTTCCCTGTCGCGGGATCCTGACTTTTTATGAGGGGCTTTGCCGGGGAATGATGAAGGTACCGGGGCAGGAGATCATCACCGGACACATTTCCGATGAGGAGATGGTAGGCATGATGCTTTTCACAGCAGGGCTGGTGGCAGTCATACTTTATTATCTCAAAAAGAGCGGGAACAGGGGTGCAAGAGGGAACTGCGAGGGGCGCCCACTGAAGAAAAACTCCGGTTTGCTAAAAAAAAGAATGAAAAATTATGGAGCAGTACTTTTTTGCATCGTTGTTTGTTCTGTGGCTTTTGCCGGATATGCAGCATTGCGGAATCATTTCCGGAGAGTCTGTGTATTCTTTGATGTTGGGCAGGGTGACGGCTGTCTGATCCACACAGAGGACGGGAATCTGCTGATGGATTTCGGCTCGACTTCCAAGGATGAACCGGGGGAGAAGATCCTGATTCCGGGCTTACGATATTATGGGATCACGCAGGTGGATCTGGCGATTCTTTCCCATACTGATGCGGATCACCTGAATGGGGTGCGGGAATTGCTGGAAGAAGGAGAGGAATACGGGATTCATGTCTCCCGAATCGGACTTGCCGCAGGAACTGTGACAGGGGAGGCGGATGGGATAGAAGTTGCCGGAAGTGAACCGACAACTGGAGATGAGAAAGGCGGGGAGGGTGGAAAAATCCTTGCTGCGGCATATAAAGTGGGAGCCTCGATTGTCTGGCTTTCTGCGGGAGATGTGATCAACCTGGGAGAGGATACCGGAATGGAAGTTCTATATCCCGCACGAGGGAATACAGGTGAAGGAAATGAATTTTCACTGGTCATCCTGCTTTCGGTATCCGGAAAGCATATTCTTTTTACCGGAGACATCGGTGCGGAAACAGAAAAAGAGCTCATCAGTATCCTGCAGGAGTATCCCAAAACGGACGTCCTGAAGGTGGCGCATCACGGGTCCGCCTATTCCTCTTCAGAAGAATTTCTGAAAACGATTCAACAGCCTGGCTCTGTGGCAGTTATTTCCTGCGGAAGAAAGAATATTTACGGACATCCGGCAGAAAGCACCCTTAAGCGACTTAAGGAAGCCGGCTTTCATATCCTCCGTACCGACAGGAATGGTGCGGTGATACTGGATCTGCCGTAACCACTAAGTATTTCCCTATGGGGTATTGGATGAGAGGTAACAGAAAGGAGGAAAACGCAGGAAATATTACCTGCAGAGGATGAGCAGAGGCTGTAAATCAGTGCGGAGAGGTAACAAAAAGGAGGAAAACGCAGGAAATATTACCGGTGAAGGATGAGAAAAGGCTGTAAATCAGTGCGGAGAGGTAACAAAAAGGAGGAAAATGCAGGAAATATTACCAGCGGAGGATGAGCAGAGGCTGTGAATCAGCGCAGAGAGGTAACAAAAAGGAGGAAAACGCAGGAAATATTACCCGAGAGGGATGAGAAAAGGCTGTAAATCAGTGCGGAGAGGTAACAGAAAGGAGGAAAATGCAGGAAATATTACCGGTGAAGGATGAGAAAAGGCTGTGAATCAGCGCGGAGAGGTAACAAAAAGGAGGAAAACGCAGGAAAGATTACCTAAGTGAGGTAGAATTATAAAAAATTGTGAGGAGGGATCCATGATAAGAGAGAAAGATATACTACAGGAAATAGAATTCCTTGAAGATAGTTTAGTGAAAACTGCATCTGAATTGGAAAAGCTGCGAAAGATGGTTCCTGATGGCGCCAGATTACGAGCTGTCAGATCTGGAAATGGATTTCACTATTTCATGAGAACAAGGGAATCGGGAATTAATGGAATATACATAAAAGGAAATGAACGTCAAAAGGCAGAAGCAATTGCTCAAATTGAGTATGATGAAAAATTGATGATAAAACTGCAGGACGTTTTGGATAATCTGATAAAATGGAAAAGGACAAGGGAAGATGACCCGTTTGAATCAACGCTTGAGCATATGGTGCCCGGGAAAAGGGCATTAATTCGAGTCTCTCATAAAACGGATGAAAGCTTTATATCTGACTGGGCCAATCAGGACTACACAAGATTAGAATTCAGAGAGGGCTTACCGGATTATTATACAAGGAAGGGACTAAGGGTAAGATCGAAATCAGAGGTTATCATTGCCGATATACTTGATGAGATGTCGGTTCCGTTTCTTTATGAGAAACCTTTATATTTGGGTACGGGAACAGTCCATCCGGATTTTACACTATTGAACATAAAAGAACGAAGGGAAGTATACTGGGAACATTTTGGGATGATGGATGATATGGATTACAGAAACAATGCATTTCTTAAAATCAGAAAATATGAGTCAAGTGGATTATATCAATATGAGTCTGTGATATGGACTTTTGAAACTGGAATGCATCCGCTGAATACAAAGGATCAGAAAAATGATCAGCAAACTGAAGAAAAAAATGGGATATGGTATATAGGATGTCAGGCTTGAGTATTTTTGCTAAAAAAGGGTAGATCACGCAGTCCCGGCAGGTGAAGAAAATACTGGATTATCATGTTATGGAAAGTAGGAGGGAAGCTGAGACGGTTTTTGGTTACTATTCACGGGTTAACCGATAGCTATTTGTAGGCACTCCTTCGGGGGCCTTTAATCTGCAACAAACATAGAGGAATATCTTTGATTATTCAGAAAAATGCTTGACGAAACCGTTTGCGGGTGCTATCATATGACTTCGTATGACGTTGTGATCGATTCCGCATGCCCGGCTTTTCGAAGCTGACCGTGTCTTGGCTGGCTGGAATCCACTATAGATTCACTTTTATACACTTTGGAGGTAAGAGCTGTGGCAAACATCAAATCAGCAAAGAAGAGAATTCTGGTTAGCAAGAAGAAGGAGCTTCGGAACAAGTCCACTAAGTCTAAGGTGAAGACACTTGTGAAGAAGGTTGAGGCTGCCATCGAGGCCGGAAATAAGGCTGAGGCAGAAGAAGCACTTCGCGTGGTAACATCTGAGATCAGCAAGGCTGCATCCAAGGGCATTTACCACAAGAATACTGCATCCAGAAAGATCTCTCGTCTGACACTGGCAGTTAACAAGATCGCATAAGTCAGACCGGATCATTTCAGGGACGAAAAAAACCGCAGGGATTATTCTCTGCGGTTTTTTTCGTCCTTCAGAAGTAGCAGGATAAGCTGCTCCAGAGAATCCCGGTCGGAAAGGGTTCCCTGCTGGATCCGAAGGGATGCATCAAAACAGGCGTCACAACATTTGAGAAGGTTGTCATAACTGTAACCGGCGGCCTGTTTTTCATAGTTTTTCAGATAATAGGGGGGGATACCGGCAAGCTTTGCCTGACTGCTTTTTGGCGTACCATCCTTCTGCATGTGCTTCAGTTTGAGAAGGATCAGGTACTGGCGGCGGATCAGCGCAATGATTTTCATCGGAGCTTCCTTCAGGTAAAGCAGGTCACTGTACAGTCGGAGAGCCCGAGCCCGGTCGTGGGAAGACAGAGCATCAATCATTTCAAAAACCTTTTCCTCCACCTCCGAAATACAAATTGCTTCCACATCTTTTACGGTGACATGGTCTTTTCCCATGGTGTAGGAGATCAGTTTCTCCATTTCATTTTCAAGTCCCATCATATCTCTTCCGGCGGCATCCAAGAGACGCTCCGGAACAGAACCTTCCGGGGTACGGCCTGCAGAGGCAAGGCGACTTTTGATCCAGGTAAGAAGGGTTTTATCATCAGGTGTGTCAAAGGAATAAGCTCCCTCCGCCTTATCCAGCAGTTTATACAGACGCCCTCTTTTATCCACAGCCTTTGTGATGCCTGTGCTTTTCTCTACATCCGGTTCGATGAAAATGAGGACTGTGGTCTCCGCAATCTCTGACAGACCATCGATCAGATCATCAGAGGCCTTCAGGAAAAAGCCGCTGTCTTCGATCAGGATCACGCGGCGTTCGGAAAGAAAAGGCATAGTGCGCGCGAGATCCAGAAGGGAAGGAATGTCGGGAACACTTCCCGAAAAAACGGTGAAATTCAGCGTATCCCCCGCTGAAACCAGCTTCGAAAGAAGTCTGTCCTTGTATTCCCGGATCAGATAACGTTCGGAACCATAGAGCAAATACAATTGCTTGATCACACCGTCTTCCAGTTCTTTTTTCAGTTGCAGCATGCCTCTTGCGGCTTTTTTCTCGGCCATGATATCTCCGTTATTGATTCTGACGATTTGAAGACTTTTTGCGTTGACATGCGGGAGGTATTCGTGATGAATTCTATGTCCCGCAACATGTACCCTTGAGTATAAAATATGGGCAGAGCTCCTGTGAAAGAGAGATACCTGGAATATTGTATCATGATCCATTTTGGGAAACAATCCCTGATTCCCATGCATCCGAAACTAACACCGATTCTTGCCGATTTGAATGTTGAAAGAACACCCTGAAAATGCTAAAATAAAAACAGTATGTATTTGAACCGCAGGAGGAGAAGGATATGGATCAAAGACTGCATAACTGGATCAACTGGATCCTTTATGATGAGCTGATGGAGGGGAAGATCAACGCACCGAAGCATTTGCTGGGCATTCATGACTACGGTGAAGGACAGGTGATCACCTGCTTCAAGCCGCATTCCTCAGGTGTTTCCGTGAAGACACCGACCGGAAAGACGCTGATCCCCATGGAGAAAGTAGGGGATGACGGCTTTTATGGAATCTATTTCCCGAAGAAGAAGATCAAGGGGAATAAGTACCGCTTTGTTACGGATTATTATGACGGAACCTCGGTAGAAACGGCAGATTGCTACAGCTTTGACGGGCAGATCACGGATTATGATGCCTATCTCTTCGCTGAGGGTAAGAATTACGATATCTATGAGAAAATGGGTGCACATCCCATCACCATTGATGGTGTAAAGGGAACTTATTTTGCAGTCTGGGCACCGGATGCCCGCCGTGTATCGGTAGTGGGTGATTTCAATATGTGGGACGGTGCACTGAATCCCATGCAGATCCACCCGGCTTCTGGAATTTATGAGCTGTTCATTCCGGACGTTCATCCCGGGGCTGTTTATAAATTCCAGATCCTGACAAGGTTCGGGGATATCCTTTATAAAGCGGATCCCTACGGAAATCAGGATCAGGTACGTCCGGATAACGCTAACATCGTTGCGGATCTTTCCTATAACTGGAAGGATGCGGCATGGATCGAGAACCGGAAGAAGCAGGACCGCGTTTCCCGGATCAAGCAGCCCATGTCCATCTATGAATGCCATCTGGGTTCCTGGAAAAAGAAGATCGAGGATTCCGATTTCGGTTTCTACAATTACCGTGAACTGGCAGAGATGCTGGGCGATTATATTCAGGAGATGGGCTACACCCATATTGAACTTATGGGTATTGCGGAGTATCCCTTTGACGGATCCTGGGGTTATCAGGTGACGAATTATTATGCACCCACCTCCCGTTATGGAAGTCCGGCGGATTTCATGTATTTCGTAGATGAAATGCACAGGCGCGGCATAGGCGTGATCCTGGACTGGGTACCGGCACATTTCCCGCGGGATGCCCATGGACTGGGACGCTTCGATGGCATGCCTCTTTATGAAAATGCGGATCCCCGGAAGGGTGAGCATCCGGATTGGGGAACCTATATCTTCGATTACGGCAGAAATGAAGTTGTGAACTTCCTTACCTCCAATGCGCTTTTCTGGGTGGAAAAATACCATATCGACGGGCTGCGCGTGGATGCGGTCGCTTCCATGCTTTATCTAGATTACGGCAAGCGTGATGGAGAATGGGTGGCAAATAAGGACGGCGGCAAGGAGAATCTTGAGGCTATCGCACTGCTGCAGAATATCAACAGCGTAATGGAGGAGCGGAATCCGGGAGCTTATCTCATTGCTGAAGAATCCACTGCATGGCCGGGAGTCACCGCACCGGCGGATATGAAGGGACTTGGCTTCCTCTTCAAGTGGAATATGGGTTGGATGAATGACTTCCTGGAATATATGAAGCTGGATCCGTATTTCCGGAAGTTCAATCATAATCGCCTGACCTTCAGTCTGTCATACACCTATTCGGAGAATTATATCCTGGTGATCTCTCACGATGAGGTAGTTCATCTGAAATGTTCCATGCTGAACAAGATGTCCGGTCTGGAATTTGATAAGTTCGCAAATCTTCGTACAGCTTATGGCTTCATGTGCGGACACCCCGGTAAGAAGCTGCTCTTCATGGGACAGGAGTTTGCTCAGCTGAGAGAGTGGTCTGAAGCGAGATCCCTTGACTGGTATCTTCTGGACGATCCCATGCATAAGGGTATGCAGGATTTTGTAAAGGATCTGAATCACATTTATACACAGTATGATGCTCTTTATTTCAACGACAATGATGTGATGGGCTTCGAGTGGACAAAGGTAGATGATGCGGAATCGGGAATCGTAGCCTTTGTAAGGCGCGGAAGTACGGCAAAGGATCAGCTGTTCTTCGTCTGCAACTTTGTCCCTGTGGAGAGAAAGAGTTACCGGCTGGGCGTTCCCTGCCTGACATCCTACAAGGAGCTTATTTCCTCTGATGACCCGAAGTATGGTGGCCTGGGACGGAACAGTAAAAAGGCTGTCAAGGCGGAAGCGGTTCCCTGTGACCGTATGAAGAACTCTATCGTGATTGATGTGCCGCCCCTTTCCGTAACGGTACTGAAATACGATTTCAAGGAGACTCCTTCGGGAAAAAAAGGCAGCAAGAACTGATCCCCTGCTGACGAAATCGTTCAAAAAAGGGTGAAGGCCCAGGGAGGCCTTCGCCCTTTTAACTTAGCGCCCAATGTGACTGTAGTAAGTCCCTCTTCCCGATTGATCGTTCTCGCAGCGGTTATTCGATTGGTGTCGGTGTGATGTGAGGGGCGAGAATGCTGTAATCGGAGTAGTATGTCATATTTACAATGCGGTTGGAATGGGAATTGACTGTCAGGACCAGACAGTCATTTTTTGATGGACGGCAGTAGCAGGTGGTATGAGAAGCCCCGGATTCCAAAAGAGATACATCCGTACCCACCATCTCATAATCATAGTTCATCTGGTCAACAGCAGTGATTTCAGGCTGGTTAATGGATACACCGAAGAACTGGTACTTCCGGCCGGAAGTGTTGACACCGATCTTTCTGCCGTTCAGGTAGAGAAGATTCAGCTCGCCGTCGGATTCCACGGAAAGCCGCTCGGAGGATTTGCCGGAGAGTGCAACGGACAGATCCGGATCCGGCAGGAAATAAGTATGCAGTTCATCGGCCATCTTTTCTTCCGTCAGCTGGAGATACGGTGATATCTCCTTGCCGCCTGAGGTCAGGAGATAATTCAATCCGTTGAATATACCGAAGGCGGCGGAAACAAGTATGATCACGCCCATAGTCCAGGTGATCAGGGAAATGAGGATGGTCATGTCCTTGTCTTTTTTTTCGAGTGTCTTTCGGAAGCTCTTCAGCGGAACAGCGATGATGAAACAGATATAGAAAAAGATGGCCAGAGCAATCAGGGAATCGCCGCCGGTGATCATCAGCTGCAGGGCAGAGGAAATTGCGATAAAGGACAGGAGGACGATGCGGATCAGGGTCACCAGGAAATGGCTGAACCCCTCATTTACATCTCTTTTTTCCAGGTGTTTCTGAAGCTTTTTGAAAAAGAAATTCTGTCCGGCGTTGAAGATGATGAAAATGATCAGCGCAACCAGAATTTTGATGCTGTAGTCAAAAAGCGTCCGGGTATCGTTATGAAGCCAAAGGATGACATCACGGATATTGTTTGCCTTTGTATAGGTGAGCTCCGAGATACAGGCCCGGATAGCGATATAAACCGCCGTCAGCAGAATGACGTAGCGGATCATGGAAAAAATGAGATTCAAGGTTGTTTCGGAGGATTCGTCATGTCCGGGTTTTCGCATCATGCGTCGGAGAGGGAATTCCACTACGGATAGAACAATCATGGACACAACAAGAAAAATAACGATCCGGAGAAGCTCATCCGTAAGAGGAGTACGGCTTTTCTCAATCGCATTATAGAGGAGATCTCCGTAATCTTTCAGAATGTGATCATGCATGAGACCAATTCAACCTCCGGTAATGAATGGAAACCTGTTGATTCAGAATGTGGGATGGATTCGGCACCGTTCCCCTCCGTGTGAAGGAGAACCTGTAACCAGTCTATCAAAAGCGGAAGAGAATGTCAAAAAGCGGATAACATCTCTTTTCCTTGAAATCCGTTCATTTTTGGGGTATACTTCCTCTGTGTGTCCGGTTCAGGACAGCCGGAGAGAGTTCGCGATGCGGCCGTGCATTCCGAAAACTCTGCACATGCAGTATATGCTGCGTATTATCAGCTGGGAGGGAAGCCTTTTTTCTCAGCATCATAAAAAAGGTAAGGGGGAACTATTATGACAACGGCACAAATCGGCATCCTTGTGGCCATTGGCGTTTATTTGGTCGGCATGCTGGTCATTGGTTTTATGGCGTCAAAGAATACAAATGACGTCGGGGACTTCTATCTGGGAGGGCGAAAGCTGGGCCCCTATGTTACCGCCATGAGTGCGGAAGCATCGGATATGAGCTCCTACCTTCTGATGGGCGTTCCGGGACTGGCTTACTTTTCCGGCATCGCTGATGCGGGCTGGACGGTATTCGGTCTTGCGGTAGGAACTTATCTGAACTGGCTCTTTACGGCAAAGCGCCTGCGGAATTATTCCGAAAAGGTGAATGCCATTACCATTCCGGATTATTTCAAGAATCGTTTCCGCGACAAGAGTAATATTACTCTTCTGGTGGGCGCCGTTGCCATCATCGTATTCTTTGTTCCGTACACAGCATCCGGATTCTCTGCCTGCGGCAAGCTGTTTATGATGCTTTTTGATGTGAAATATGAAGTGGCCATGGTTATTTCCGCCATTATCATCATCGCCTACACCACCACCGGTGGCTTTCTGGCGGCATCCCGGACGGATTTTGTACAGTCCATCGTTATGACCATTGCACTTCTGGCTGTACTTGGTTACGGAACCTATCATGCCGGCGGTTTCGGTGCTGTAGTTGATAATGCAAATAAACTTGCCGGATATCTGGATCTCTCTGCTACACATAACAACCTTACGGGAGGTGCTGATGCGTATGGTATCTTCAACAAGATTACCATGTTCTGCTGGGGACTCGGCTACTTTGGAATGCCTCACATTCTGCTTCGGTTTATGGCGGCCAGAGATGCAAAAGAATTAAAACTGTCCCGGCGGGTTGCATCCTTTTGGGTGGTAATCTCTCTGGGTGTAGCTATTTTCCTTGGAATCGTGGGAAGAGCCCTTACGGAAGCAGGCGTGCTTGAAAGCCTGATCGAAGATCCCACAAATTCTTCCAAAGCGGAAACTTTGATCATCGTCATTGCAAGACACATTGCTGAAAATGGCTTTGGTTATGCATTGCTTGGCGGTATCATTATCGCAGGTATTCTGGCCTCCACCATGTCAACTGCGGACTCTCAGCTGATCGCTGCGTCCAGTGCGGTATCCGAGAATATCTTCCGCGATACCTTTAAGATCAAAATGAGTGAGAAGGCATCCATGCTCACTGCCCGGCTTACGCTGGTCGTAGTGGCAATTCTGGGTATGATCATTGCATGGAATCCCAACAGCTCCGTCTTTAACATCGTATCCTTTGCCTGGGCCGGTTTCGGAGCCGTCTTCGGTCCGATCATGCTGTTCTCGCTTTTCTGGAAGCGGACAAATACCGCGGGAGCTATTGCGGGCATGATTTCCGGAGGCGCCATGGTATTTATCTGGAAGTACCTCGTCCGTCCCATGGGAGGCGCCTGGGATCTGTATGAGCTGGCACCGGCGTTCCTGGTATCCGCAATCTTTATCGTGGTCGTCAGCCTTCTGACGAAAGCCCCCAGCGAGGAGATTCAGAAGGAATTTGAAGAAGTAAAAGCAATGTAAGATTTACCCGGAGAAAGAAGGAACCGGAAAACCAACTATAAGGAGCTGAAAAACAGCAATAAGGGGCTGTAATTAGCAGCAATAAGGTACTGTAAAAACAGCAATAAAGGATTGTAGAAATAGCAAAAAGGGGCTGTAAAGAAGATCAGGGCGGAACCAACACGAGGTTGCTCCACCCTGATCTTTTTTCTGAATTATCGAAAAAATATTACCTCTACATGCTCTTATTTGGCGAGCATTGTACGCCAGAAGGTAATATTTCCTGAATTATCGAAAGAATATTACCTCTGCATGCTCTTATTTGGCGAGCATTGTACGTAAGAAGGTAATATTTCCTGAATTATCGAAAGAATATTACCTCTGCATGCTCTTATTTGGCGAGCATTGTACGCCAGAAGGTAATATTTCCTGAATTATCGAAAGAATATTACCTCGGCATGTTCTTATTTGGCGAGCATTGTACGCCAGAAGGTAATATTTCCTGAATTATCGAAAGAATATTACCTCTGCATGCTCTTATTTGGCGAGCATTGTACGCAAGAAGGTATTATTTCCTGAATTATCGAAAGAATATTACCTCTACATGCTCTTATTTGGCGAGCATTGTATGTAAAATGCGAGTGGAGCAGGTGTTTAAGAGAATACAGGTATCCTACGTCAGCTTCCAGTCCACGGGTTCCACACCGTTTTCGGTCAGAAACTGATTTGCCTTCGAAAAATGCCTGCAGCCGAAAAAGCCGCGATAGGCGGAGAGGGGACTGGGGTGAGGAGCCTCCAGTACCAGATGCTTCGGGTTCGTCAGCATGGGACGCTTGCTCCGGGCGAAGCCGCCCCACAGCATAAAGACCACCGGACGGTCCACTTCATTTACGGCCCGGATTACCGCATCGGTGAATTCTTCCCAGCCCTTGTTCCGGTGGGAGGCTGCTGCGTGGGCACGGACGGTCAGCACCGCATTTAAGAGCAGAACGCCCTGCTCGGCCCAATGCGTCAGACATCCGTGGTCCGGAATCGTAAAGCCGATATCATCATGCAGTTCCTTGTAAATATTCTGCAGGGAAGGCGGGATCTCTACGCCCTTCTGCACGGAAAAACAGAGTCCATGCGCCTGCCCCGGTTCATGATAGGGATCCTGGCCGATGATCACGACCTTCACCCGGGAGAGGGGTGTCAGATGAAACGCATTGAAAATGTCCTCCGCCGGCGGGAAGATCTGCCGGGTAGCATATTCCGTGTGAATGAAATCATAGAGCTTCCGGTAATAGGGCTTGCTGTATTCCGATCTCAGTACCGGTGCCCAGTCATTTGATACCTGTGCCATAATCCTATATCTCCATTGGTGGTATTGTATTCTCTGATATTCCTTAGCTGCTTTGCCGTGTCAAGTCGAAAATGCTGTGTCGGATCCCCGGAAGTATTTTCCTTAGGGGGCAGTTCTCCCAACGAGGTTTTTCGGCGCCTAATGACTCCGGATGCAGGGCGTTTTGTCCGCTTTGCGGCCGGGCAGTTGAACAGCTGCAACCGATGGGTCACTAACCGAAACCGATTCTATCATTAAGGCGGGAATTATTCAACTCTTCCTTGTAAATAGTGACATTTCATGTTAAAATCCCAGTGCATGTTCTGCCCTGTTCCCTGTTTGTTGTGCAACGCTGACCAGGGTATGGAATGCCTTACGTTACACCGTCGATCCTGATGCAGGATGCGGATAACGGTTAGTTATGAGGATTTATTCTAGTGGCTTGGGTGGCCGCGACTCAAGACAATTAAGGAGTGACAGCATGATTCGCAAATTATTCCAGCAAATGGTTGCCTCTCAGATCGTATCTGCGATGGCAGTGACCCTTTGTCTACTGATCGACAGTATAATGATCTGCCGTTTTCTTGGCGTGGATGCCATGGCAGCATACGGGCTGACAAGCCCCGTACTGCTTACCTTCGCTGCCTTCGGAAGCCTGCTTTCTACCGGAATCCAGGTGGTCTGCAGCAAGGCTATGGGAAGCGGAGATGAAAAGAAGATCAATCGCTGTTTCTCTCTGTCCGTGATTCTGGCGGTTACGGTATCTCTTGTCGGAGTGGCTCTCATACTTATTTTTTCGGATCAGATCACAACCCTTCTCGGAGCTGAAGAAGGAACGGAGGTTTACCGACTTACGAAGCGCTATCTGATCGGTTTTGTGATCGGTGCGCCGGCCTTCATCGGGGCACAGATCCTGGTACCCTTCCTTCAGATGTCGGGACAGCGGGTACGGCTTGTTACGGCGGTTCTTACCATGACTGCGGTGGACATCTTCGCGGATCTTATGGATGTTTTCGTCCTGAAATGGGATACTCTCGGTATGGGACTTGCATCCACCGTAAGCTATTTTGTAGCGGTGGGAATCGGAGTGGTTTATTTCTTTAAGAAAAACTGTGTTTATAAATTCACCACGAAGAATCTGGGAGGCGGACTTTTCAAGGAAATGGCCCTGGGCGGTGTTCCCACAGTCGTCAACCAGATCAGCCTGGTGCTCCTTGTTTATATTATTAACCAGACTATGATGCGGGTAGGTGAGACTGCTGCTGTAGCCGCTTATTCCGTAGTGTCGACCATAGCCAACCTGGGCTATTGCCTCGGTAACGGTATATCGGAAGTGTCACTGATGCTGACCGGTATTGCATATAGTGAGGAGGATGAGAAATCCCTGCGGGAGATCGTAAAGCAACAGACGTGGTTCGCTGTGGTAATCGATGCGGCCGCAATGGTTTTATTCCTGATATTTGCCGGCCTTCTGGCAAAACTTTTTGTCAATGTGGATGCAGCCTCTTCACCCGAGGAGGCACAGACTACGATCAAATATGCCACGGCAGGACTCCGGTTCTTTGCTATCTGCCTGATCCCAAGTTCCGTGAATGCGGCATTTAAGAAGTATTATCAGGCCATTGGTAAGGTTCGACTGGCGGAGATTCTTTCCGTTGCCCAGAATCTGGCTTTCCCGGCAGTAGTGGTACTGGGACTCGGAAATCTGATGTACGCCAACTGGGGCGCCAATGCCGGAACCATCGGTGTCTGGCTGAGTTACCTGATCGGTGAGACCCTGACGATCCTCTTTATTTCTCTCTATGTGAAGTATAAGACGAAGAAGCGTTTTGGTTCACTGGATAGCTACACCTTTATTCCCGAGGGCTTCGGTGCTGCACCCGGTGATGCTCTTGAACTGGAGATCTTTAAGCGGGAGGATGTGGAGAAGGCGGCGCTGGCCGCTACCCGTTTCTGCGAGGAAAAAGGCGAGGATAAGAGAAAGACCATGTACGCTTCTCTGAGTATCGAAGAAATGTCCTGCAACATACTGGAGTACGGGTTTAAAGAAGGAAAAAATAACCGGATCGATATCCGCCTGGTGCGGAAGGAGAATGACGATCTGATCCTCCGGATCCGTGATAACTGTGAAGGCTTTGACCCGGTAAACTATTACGAAATGGCAAAGCCGGATGAAAATGATCCGGCAAAGCACATTGGGATCCGCATGGTATTCCGTATGGTAAAGGATGTCAAATATGTCAACTCTCTGGGATTAAACAACCTGACGGTGAGGATATAACCTGATAATTTACTTGACATATGTGCCCGGAATGTGATAACGTGTCGTTAATTTCAAAGAGAACGCGTCTGACGCGGAGTAGTAGTTGTGAGAAAGTCTTCAGAGAGCTGCCGGGTGGTGCGAGGCAGCGGCGGAATCATAATGAACTGGCCGCCGAGCGGCCGGGATGAAACCAGATAAGGGGAGTAGTTCCGGACGGGTTCCGACCGATACATCGGAAGGATATAAGATCTTCGGATCCGTATCCGTAATGAGGCCTTCTTTTTCAAAAGAGGGTAAAGCAGAGTGGTACAGCGTTTAACAGCGCCTCTGCGGGAGTTCCCGCAGAGGCGCTTCTCTTTCTGTCGGGTAGTTGCCAATTCAGTTAAAGTATAGTAGAATAAAAAGATCGGAGGTTGAGAGCATGAAGAATTATCAGCATTACAGAAGAGGTTATTTTATGCCCCCTGTCCCCAGTACGGACTGGGTGAAGAAGGAATATGTGGATCACGCGCCCATTTGGTGCTCTGTGGATCTGAGAGACGGTAACCAGGCGTTGGTGGTACCCATGAGCCTGGACGAGAAGATAGAATTCTATAAGGAGCTGATCCGTGTAGGTTTCAAGGAGATCGAGATTGGTTTTCCGGCTGCCAGCGATACGGAATATGAATTCTGTCGTCGGCTGATCGAGGAGAATCTGATCCCGGAGGATGTAACGATCCAGGTTCTGACCCAGGCGAGAGAGCATATTATCCGAAAGACCTTCGAGGCAGTACGCGGAGCCAACCCGAAGAATGTCATCGTCCATGTCTATAATTCCACCTCCCTCGCACAAAGGGAGCAGGTATTCAAAAAGTCAAAGGAAGAGATCAGAAAGATAGCCACGGATGGGGCGGAGCTTCTGAAACGTCTTGCGGATGAGGACGGAGCACCCTACCGTTTCGAGTACAGCCCCGAGAGTTTCACCGGGACTGAGCCGGAGTATGCACTGGAGGTCTGCAATGCCGTTCTGGATGTGTGGAAGCCCACAGCCGACAGAAAAGCCATAATTAACCTTCCCGCTACAGTGGAAATGTCTCTGCCTCATGTCTATGCGAGCCAGATCGAATATCTGCACAAGAATCTGAAATACAGGGAAAATGTGATTCTCTCGCTTCACCCCCATAATGACCGGGGCTGCGGAGTGGCTGATGCCGAGCTCGGACTGCTGGCCGGAGCGGACCGGATAGAGGGAACTCTTTTCGGTAACGGTGAGCGTACCGGAAATGTGGATGTGATCACGCTTGCCATGAATATGTATACCCATGGCATGGATCCGGAGCTGGATTTCTCGGATATGCCCCGTATTCAGGCTGCCTATGAGCGTCTGACCGGTATGGAGATCTATCCCCGGGAGCCTTATTGCGGCAAACTCGTTTTTGCGGCCTTTTCCGGTTCCCATCAGGATGCCATTGCTAAGGGTATGAAGTACAGAGAGGATGATCCCAACCAGATGTGGACGGTTCCCTATCTTCCGCTGAATCCGGAAGATATCGGACGCACCTATGACGGAGATGTGATCCGAATCAACAGCCAGTCCGGAAAGGGCGGCATCGGTTTCCTGCTGGAGACCAAATACGGTTTCATGCTTCCGAAGGCAATGAAAGAGGATGTGGGTTACGCCATAAAGGGCTACTCTGACCATCAGCATAAAGAACTGCAGCCCGATGAGGTTGTGGAACTGTTCAAGAAAGATTATGTAAACCTTAACTCGCCGATCAACTACATTGAATGCCATTTCCAACAGGTTGACGGTATCCGCTGCGAGCTGACGTTGGAGAGAGACGGAGTGCATAAGGTATATCACGGACAGGGGAATGGACGTCTGGATGCCATCAGTAATGCCCTGAAGAGGCATTTTCATATCGATTACTCTCTGATCGTGTATGAAGAGCACGCTATTAACCGGGGATCCAATTCCAAGGCCTGCGCCTATGTGGGAATCCAGATGAAGGATTCCGGAAAAGTATTCTGGGGCGCCGGGATTCAGGATGATATCATTGTCGCATCTACGTATGCGCTGATCTCTGCGGTAAATAAATCTCTCGGCGGCAGCCGTCAGGAGAATGCATAAAGCCTAAGGAAGGAAAGCTATGGCCGGCAGAAGGACAAGAAAAAACGGACTCGCGGAGTCATACGAAGGTGAGGAGGCTCCGGAGTCCGTAAGCAATATCATAGATGCAGGCGGAGACCCGGAACTGCGTGCCGAAAATCTGCGACGGCAGAGCAGGCGCCGCTCGGGTCGTGCGCGCCTTTTTGTGCTGCTTTTCCTTCTTCTGGTAGCCGGCGGCGTGGCTTACTATGTCTACACGACCATTCGTGAATTTAAGGGTTATAAAGTTCTGAACAGTGCAGATACAACCTACGAGGTAAATGCGGAGTATACGGAATTCGGCGGGAATCTTCTGAAGTATACGCCGGAAGGCGTGTCTTATATCAATGCCAACGGGGATGTGGTATGGACAGCCGGGGCAGATCTGAAGATTCCGATCGCCAGCACCAACGGAGACTGGGCCGTGGTAGCGGACAAGGGCGGAAATGATGTTCATGTCTTCCATGTTGACGGTGCGGTCAGTGATCTGACCATGCCCTACAAAGTGCTGGATGTGGATGTTGCCTCACAGGGAGCCTTTGTGGTGGTCCTGGAGAGCGATACCACGAATTATATCAATATGTATGATAAAATGGGAGAACCCATTTATGAGATCCAGACATCCATCGATAAAAGCGGATATCCGCTGGATGTGACCCTGTCCGATGATGCGGAAAAGCTGTTCACAAGCTATTTCTTCATGGAGGGGATCGAAACAAAGAATAATCTTACTGCCTATAATTTCGGCCCTGTCGGCCAGAATGCCAATGCCGACCGTATGGTGGGCGGCTTCAGTCTGGATGGAGAGCTGGTTATGAAGGTGCAGTTCCTGACGAATAATCTTGTGGCTGCTTTTTCTGACCAGGAGATTATTTTGTATGACATGAAGGAGACTCCTTCCGAGCGCTGCCGGATCAAATATCAGCAGCCGCAGATTCAGAGCATTTTCTATTCCGGAAGCTATCTGGGAACGGTGGAACGCTCCTCAGAGGCCGGAGACGGTACGGGATATCTGCTTCGGGTTTACAACTTCAACGGAAATGAGATGTTCCACTATGCCTTTAACATGGCGTATGATAATATCCACGCTGCGGAGGACGAGGTGATCATCACCGGAGGCAACCAGTGCCTGATTGTCACAAAAAAAGGGCGGGCGAAGTTCCGCTATGCATTCGATACGACCGTTCGCAATATGATTCCCACTTCGAGCAGTAATGAATACATTGTGACCTTTGAGGGGAGAACTGAGAAGATCCGGCTCCGTATGGAGGATAAGTAATGAACTGGCTCGTAATTTTTACGATTGTTTGTTTTCTGCTTTTTGGTTTTATCGGTTATAAAAGAGGACTGATAAAATCTCTGCTTGGCACCGGGGCAACGATCATCGCGCTAGTGCTTTCCTATGCTCTTGCTCCCGCTGTCAGCAAATGGATGCAGGATCATACATCCCTGGATGACAAGATCGATGAGAAGATCTATTCCATGATCGAGAAAAAGGTGGACGAGACTCTGGCCGGAACCAGAGAAACCGCCAAAGAAATCATGAATAAAAATCCCGGAAAACAGGAACAGGTAAGCTTTATTCAGGAGCTGCGGATTCCGGATTTCCTGGAGAAGATGCTTCTTGATAATAATAATGACGAAGGATATAAGGAAACCGGTGCGACAACGGTTTATCATTATATCTCCCGGACGCTTACCACGGCGGCCATGAATATTATCGCCGGACTGATCACATTTATCGTCCTGCGCCTGATCTTCATGGTGGGTATTATTCTGCTGGGCAAGGTGATCCACGCGATTCCCATCGTCGGGGTGTTGGATAAAGCCGGGGGCGCTGTCGCGGGAGCTGCACTGGCGGTGATCGTAGTGTGGGCGGTCATGTTTGTCCTTTCCCTTGTTATGAAGGACAGAGCATATAATGATCTTCTGAAGGACAATGCGGCGCTGGCCTGGCTGGATCAGAAGAATGTTATCATGAAGCTGACAGTGCGGTAAAGCTTTCACTTGCCTTTTATGCATTTCCGTGGTAGAATGGCGGACGTTGTCTGTATTTTGGGAGTTTTTCGGAAAAGATTATGAAGAAGAATCTAGTCACAAAACTCATATTGCTGATATACGATGCCGGAGCTGTGGTCCTGGCCAGCTATCTTTCGCTGCTGGTCCGCTTTGATCTCCAGTGGTCAAAGGTGCCGGAGGAGTACCAGAATGTCATGTTTCGCAGCCTTCCCTTTGCGATCCTGATCACTCTGTTCATTTTTCTGGTGCTCAGACTGTACACCAGTCTGTGGACCTATGCCGGATCCACGGAGTTCTTTAACATCGTTCTGGCCTGTACCCTTGCCAGCCTTTTGAATATGGGCGCGGTTATGGTCATGAACAAGGATGTTTCGGTTCCTCTTCCGCGAAGTTATTATCTTGTGTATTTCCTTTTCCTTTTTGGACTGACACTGATCAGCCGCTATTTTTATAAGACATTTTTCTCCGTGACCAAGCGCGTAAGAACACAGAAATCAGATAAGAAACGCGTACTCGTGATCGGTGCCGGCGAGGCCGGAAATGAGCTGATCCGCGAGATTCGGAACAGCAGATATCTGCCAATGAAGCCTGTAGGCGTGATCGATGATAATCCCGGCAAGGTGGGAAATTATATCCACGGCGTGAAGGTGGTTGGTACCAGAAATGATATTCCCCGTATGGCGGAAAAACTGCGGGTGGATGAGATCATTCTCGCCATGCCCTCCGCGAAGCCGAAGGAAACGCATGCCATTCTGGAGATCTGCAAGGAGACCGGTTGTGAACTGAAGAAGATGCCGGGTCTGTACCAGCTGGTGAACGGAGAAGTCAGTGTCACCGACCTCCGTGAAGTGGATGTCAATGACCTTCTGGGCCGTGAGCCGATTGAGGTCAACATAGATTCCATTATGGACTATGTGTCTGACAAGGTTGTCGTTGTGACCGGAGGAGGAGGCTCCATCGGAAGTGAGCTCTGCCGGCAGATCGCCGGACATAATCCGAAGCAGCTCATCATCATCGACATTTATGAGAATACAACCTATGATGTTCAGAATGAGCTGAAAAAGAACTTCCCTGATCTGGATCTGGTCGTATTGATCGCATCAGTCCGGAATACAAAGAGGATCGATCAGATCTTTGAGATCTATCACCCGGATATCGTCTACCATGCGGCTGCGCACAAACATGTACCCCTGATGGAAGACAGTCCGAATGAAGCAATTAAGAATAATGTTCTCGGAACCTGGAAGATCGTACAGGCAGCTGACCGCTGGAAGGTAAAGCGCTTTGTCATGATCTCCACGGATAAAGCGGTGAACCCCACCAATATCATGGGTGCATCCAAGCGCCTTTGTGAGATGATCATCCAGACCTATGACAAACGCTCCGAGACTTCCTTTGTGGCCGTTCGTTTCGGAAATGTACTCGGTTCCAACGGCAGCGTGATCCCGCTTTTCAAAAAGCAGATCGCCGAAGGCGGCCCGGTGACCGTAACCCATCCGGATATCATCCGTTATTTCATGACGATTCCGGAAGCTGTTTCACTGGTGCTGCAGGCAGGCGCCTACGCAAAGGGAGGCGAGATCTTCGTTCTGGATATGGGAGAACCGGTACGGATCCTGGATCTGGCAAAGAACCTGATCCTTCTTTCGGGACACAAACCGGATGAGGATATCAAGATAGTCTTCACGGGTTTGCGTCCGGGCGAAAAGCTTTATGAGGAAATGCTCATGAAGGAAGAGGGCATGCAGGAAACCGCCAACCGCCTGATCCATATCGGAAAGCCCATTGAGATGGACGAAGAGGGCTTCCTTGAGGAGCTGAAGAAACTCAGTGAATATGTTATCACGGAACCATCGGACATTCGGGAGTTTGTTCAGAAAATGGTGCCGACCTATCATCCGCAGGAGTCCTGACGAAAAGCCCCGCTATTTTATGGGGCTTTTTTTCGTGCAATTTAGCATGAAGTATGGTATAATCTCAATTAGCTATGCCCGGATAAAAATGACCTTCGGGCACATGATGAAAGAAGGACAAATGATGAAGATTCCATTTTCTCCTCCCGACATCCGGGAGACGGATATTGCTGAAGTTTCGGAAACGCTGCGTTCCGGATGGATCACAACGGGACCGAAGACAAAGCTTCTTGAAAAAAGGATTGCGGAATACGTTCATACCTCAAGGGCGGCATGCCTGAATTCGGCAACGGCATGTCTGGAAATGGCTCTCCGGATCATGGGGATCGGTCCGGGAGATGAGGTGATCACCTCCGCTTATACTTTCAGCTCCAGCGCCAGCGTAGTCTACCATGTAGGCGCAACACTGGTACTGGTGGACACGAAAAAAGACTCTTATGAAATGGATTATGATCTTCTGGAGGAAGCAATCACCGAAAGGACCAAAGCAATCATACCCGTGGACCTTGCCGGGATCACCTGTGATTATGAGAGGATCTTTTCCATCGTCGATAAGAAAAGAAATCTGTTCCGCCCCCGGACAAAGCTGCAGGAGGCCATCGGAAGAATCAGCATTCTTGCTGATTCCGCCCATGCGCTGGGTGCCAGAAGGAACGGGAAAATGTGCGGTGAGATAGCGGATTTTTCATCCTTTTCTTTTCACGCCGTTAAGAACCTGACAACGGCTGAAGGGGGCGCACTGGTATGGCGCAGTATCCCGGGCATTTCCGATGATGATATCTACCGCCGTCTGATGGTACTGACCCTTCACGGCCAGAGCAAGGATGCTCTGGAAAAATCCCAGCTGGGAGGCTGGGAATACGATATCCTGGAGCCTGCCTATAAATGCAATATGACCGATATGGCCGCTGCTGTAGGCCTTACCCAGCTGGACCGTTATGAAGAAACACTGAAACGGAGACAGGAGATCGTGGACCGTTACAATGAGGCGTTCCTGGGTTTTCCCATTGATGTGATCCAGAAGCCCGATCTGGCAGTTCATTCCAGCAAGCACCTGTACATGGTACGGGTTCAGGGCATTCATGAAGAGGGGCGAAATGAGCTGATCCGCAGGATGTCGGAATACGGCGTGGCGACGAATGTACACTATAAGCCGCTGCCAATGTACACGGCATACAGGGAAAAGGGCTTTTCCATAGATCATTACCCCAATTCCTTCCTGCAGTATGAAAATGAGATTACTCTGCCTCTCAATACCTGTATGACGGATGCCGAGGTGGAGTGTGTGATCGAAAGCTTCGGAAAGGTACTCGACAGAACACCGGCTCCCAAGACGAGAAAGCCCCTTCATTACTTTGACAAAAAGGTCTGGCTGTCTTCCCCCACCATGCATGGTCCCGAAATGACTTATGTTCAGCAGGCTTTTGCCACAAACTGGATGTCTACGGTGGGTGAGAATATCAATGAAGTGGAGAGGCTTACCGCGGAAAAGGTGGGCAGGAAATACTGTGTCGGGCTTTCGGCAGGAACCGCTGCCCTGCATCTGGCCATCAAGCTTGCGGCTGAGCAGCTGTACGGACAGTCGGATCCCATTCGCGGCGCCCTGGCCGGACGCCGGGTATTCTGCAGTGACATGACCTTTGATGCAACGGTAAATCCCATAGCCTACGAAGGGGGAGAGGCTGTCTTTATTGATTCCGAGCGGGAGACCTGGAACATGGATCCGGTTGCTCTGGAAAAAGCATTTGAGATCTATCCGGATGTACGGATCGTCATGCTGGTACATCTCTACGGTACACCGGCGAAGATGGATGAGATCCGGGAGATCTGTGCAAGGCATAACGCCCTTATTGTTGAGGATGCGGCGGAATCCTTCGGCGCTTCCTACAAGGGTCAGCAGACGGGAAGCTTCGGAATCCCTGCAGGCGTTCTGTCCGCTAACGGAAATAAGATCATAACCGGTTCCTGCGGCGGTATGCTGCTGACGGATGATGAGGAGATTGCGAATAAGGTCCGGAAATGGTCCACCCAGAGTCGTGAGGATGCTCCGTGGTATCAGCATGAGGAGCTTGGTTACAACTACCGCATGAGCAATGTGATCGCCGGTGTGATCCGGGGGCAGTTGCCTTATCTGGAGGAGCACATTTCCCAGAAGAAAGAGATCTACTATCGCTATAAGGAGGGTCTTAAGGATCTGCCGGTGGATATGAATCCCTTCCTCCCCTGCACGGATCCGAACTTCTGGTTGTCCTGCATCACCATTCGCCCCGAGGCCATGGCCCGGCAGGTACGTGGTGACAGAGAAGTACTGTACGAAAAGGAAAAGGGTAAAACGACACCCTCGGAAATACTGGACATGCTTGCCTCTTACAATGCAGAAGGACGACCGATCTGGAAGCCCATGCATCTTCAGCCTATTTATCAGATGCATCCCTACATCACGGCGACCGGAAACGGAAGAGCGAGAAGCAATGCCTACATCATGGAGGGAGAGATCTCGGACGTGGGAAGCGACATTTTCCAGCGCGGGCTGTGTCTTCCCAGTGACAATAAGATGACCCCGGAGGAGCAGGATGATGTGATCCGCATTATTCACAAGTGCTTTGACTAGGGCAAAAGGAAACCATATGAAATGTTTAGATGCCATGTATATCTGCACAACGCCTCTTCAGGTCATGTCGGCGGTCAGTCTGGCCATGACCCGAAAGGAGCGGGCCGATCTGTACATTGATCCGCAGTTTGAGGATGCGATTTCCCTGGCGCAAAGGATCAGGGAGGAAAGAATCTTTGAAAATGTGGTGACGCTGGAGGATCTGGAGAGCATCCGGAGAGTGCGTTATGCGAAGGGGAAGAAGGAACGTTATCTTGCCATTCTGTCCCTTTACCGGAATATCCGGAAGGCGGCAGAGGAGATCCTGCTGCCGGATACGTCTTACCGGAGAATGTATGCGACACATAATGTCTTTGTGGCCAACATTCTGATGCTGTATATCTCCCGTTACCGGATCCGTACGAAGATCTGTTACTATGATGACGGAGAGGGCAGTTATGATAACCGTGATATCTTTCGGATATCCGCGGCAGACCGGGTGGGGAGAAGGATTGCACTCGGCAGCAGGAAGCTTAGGAGCTGCAGCCTTTATTACATGTATTCGCCGGAACTCTTCCGGGCGATGCATCCCGAAAATACGATTCCGGTACATGCCCTGCCGAATTTCAGCAAAAGTCCCGAAGTGAGGGCAAAGATTGAGAAGATCTTTGCCATTACGGAGGATAAAGGGATAGAAGAGCCGGTGATCATTCTGGATGCCCTGAAGGAGCTGGTGCTGTCACCGGAGGATGACGCAAGGATCGTCCGGCTGTATGACAGACTGAAGGAAGAATTCGGGGAAGACAAGGTGATCGTGAAAAGGCATCCGCGGGACAGCCGGATATATGAGAATCCCATCCGTACCTATCCTTTTCCGACACTACCCTTTGAGGTAACCTGTCTGGCTTCGGATACCTCGCAGATGAGCCTGATCACCCTGCTTTCCACGGCAACGATCATGCCGAAGCTGCTGCTGGATGAGGAACCGCAGGTAATCCTGCTTTATCATCTGTTCAAACGGCTGGAAGGAAATGATGAAGACCGCGACAGATTCTTCGAGCTGACGCGTGAAACCTGGCGGGATCCCGATAAGATCCGGATTCCGGATTCGGAAGAGGAACTGGATGAGATCATCCGTGAGATCAAGGAAAGGATACGATAGACCGTAATGAAGGAGGATTTCGCGCTGCGGAATAAAACAGGATATGTGGATCTGACGCAGCTGGCCTTCTCTGCCGTTACCGTTCTGTATTTTGCGCTGATCACAGCAATCAATCAGGTGAAGAGCAGCATTCTCAGCGGGGCTTTTTACGCGGTGATGTTTCTTGGAGTGGTGGTCTATTTCGCAACGAAAAGATCCTTTGGTATGGGACGTATCCTCCTCTATGCGGCGGGTGCGGTCGTCTGCGGAGTCTGCAACATCATTTTTATCGAGAATCTGTCGTCGGTAAAGCTGCTTATTCTGGTTCTGTCCATCTTTCTGGTGGTATTCTTTACGGATGAAGCCGTGCATGAGAATTCCTTTCGGATCGCATTTGACCTGAACCTTCTTGTGATCACAGCCCGTATATTGCTGCGGGGAAGATCGGCGCCGGTTTTTGTGGATTCATCGAATAATTATGTATCCGTTCATCTTCTGGCTCCGCTGGTGATTTATTACAGCCTTTTGGATGCGAGAGGGAAGAAGATGCCCCTCCTTCCGGCTATTCTCAGCTGGGGACTCAGCCTGCTGGCCGGAGGAAGAGGAGGCCTGATCGCCTGCACGATCCTGGTGGGGGGTCTGCTGATATCCCGTTTTCTCGCTGATGAAACCACCCGGAGAGAAAGGGTGATCCTGGGGCTTCTGCTCTTTGTGATCCTGGTTCCCGTAATGGTGATCATTCTGGAACTGTTCACCTCACGTTTTACCGGCCTGTATGTGGTTTCCCGCTTCCTGGACAAGGGACTGGACGGAGGAGGACGGCTGGATTGCTGGACGGAATATATTCAGAAAACATTGCAAAGCGGTACGCGGATCCTGTTCGGAACGCCGCTGGATGAAGTGGGATGGGTGATTTATTACAAAGGGAATCTGCATAATTCGTATCTCTTTGTTCATGCCTATCTGGGGATCGGAGGACTGATCTTCCTCCTGGTCATGCTGGTTCGTGCCATCATCTACGGGATACGGATGCGGAAATGGATCTATATCTGGTGCATTCTTGCCTTTTCCTTCCGCGCACTGACAGATCATGTCTTTGGGGTAAACCGCCTTTCGGTGGTGATCCTCACTTTGATCCTTCTTCCGGATGTTCTCCGGTGGAGGGAAGTAAGGAAAAAAAAGAAGGAGTCATTCCATGCGAATACTTGCAGTGATCCCGGCCCGTGCCGGATCGAAGGGAATTCCCAATAAGAACATAAGGATCATCGGAGGAAAACCGATGGTTTACTACGCCATCCGAAATGCCCTTTCTTCCGACCTGATTACGGATGTGGTCGTGACCACGGATTCGGAGGCGGTGCGGATCATCGCCAAGGAAATGGGTGCTTCCGTGCGCTGGAGAGATGAAAGACTCTGCCGCGACGACGTGACGCTGGATGCGGTGATCTACGATGCCATTGATCCGGAGGTAAAGTGGGATTATGTGGTGACCATGCAGCCCACATCCCCGACCCTGAAAAAGGACACCCTGGACCGGGCTATCCGTTATGCCATCGATGAGGACCTGGATACACTCATTTCCGCCATCAATGCTCCCCATCTTTCCTGGGGAGAAAAGGATGGAAAGAAGGTTCCGAATTATAAAGAAAGACTGAACCGGCAATATCTTCCGGCCAATTATCTGGAGACAGGGGCCTTTGTCGTATCCAGAGCTTCTGTCATTACGGAAAATACCCGTATCGGTGCGAAGGTCGATGTCTTTGAGGTGTCCGAGGAAGAAGCCGTGGATGTGGATACCTTTGCGGATCTTTATTCCGTGGCAGCGGCGCTGAACAGAAAAAAGGTGGCCATTTACGTGAATGGTAATAACAAGCGCGGCATCGGACACATTTACCGGGCACTGGAGCTGGCGGATGAGTTTTATTCGAAGCCGGATATTTATTATGACGCAAATCAGACGGATCCGTCGGTTTTCGGTACAACCACCCATACGCTGATCCCGGTAAACGGAATCGCGGAGCTTTTCGCCCGCTGCAAGGAGAATCAGTACGATATCATGATCAATGATATTCTCTCCACCTCTATTGACTATATGATCGGACTTCGGTCCGTGATGCCAAAGGCTCATATCGTGAATTTTGAGGATGAAGGAGAGGGCGTTCTGAAGGCCGATCTGGTATTCAATGCGCTTTACGGATCATCGGATTATCCGCAGGTGAAGTCCGGCGAGAAGTATTATATTGCCGGAAAGCTTTTCCTGATGTACAACCCGATCCCCATTCGGGAGAAGGTGCAGCGGGTATTTGTCGCTTTCGGCGGCGCGGATCCCTCCAATTATTCCGACCGTATTCTGGCTATTGCCGCCAAACCCGAATATCGGGACACCACTTTTACCGTGGTACTTGGCCGGGCCAAGAACAATGTGGAACAGATGATGGAGTACAATAAGTATCCGAACATCGAAGTGCTTTACGATGTGGCCAACATGCCGGAGCTGATGACGAAATGCGATATGGCCATCACCTCCCGCGGACGGACAGGTTATGAGCTTGCGATTCTCGGTATCCCGTCCATTGCCATGTCCCAGAATGAACGGGAGGAGATGCACAGCTTCGTCAGCAACGAGAACGGATTTACCTATATCGGTCTGCATCCTACGGATGAGATCATTGAGAATAATCTGAAAATGTACCTTTCCCTCTCAAAGGAGAGCCGTCAGCGTTTCCAGGACCTCATGCTGAGTCATGACCTCCGGAACGGACGGAGACGGGTAATGGGACTGATCGAGAATCTCTAAGGGAATCAGGAGGAGAAAATGAGAAAGACAAAGCCATATATGATCGCCGAAATGGGTGTGAACTTCTACGATACGGCGAAAGTACTGGGAATCACACCGCTGGAGGCTGCCAGGCTGTATATCGACAAGGCGGCGGAAGCCGGTATCGACTGTGCCAAGTTCCAGTCCTATAAGGCGGGAACCATCGTTTCCAGGAATTCTCCGGCTTACTGGGATACCACGAAGGAACCGACAAAGACGCAGTACGAGCTTTTCCTGAAGTTTGATCATTTCGGCGAAGCCGAGTACCGGGAACTGTGTGATTACACCCATGAGAAGGGAATGGATTTCACATCCACACCTTTTGACTATGCATCGGCGGATTATCTTTCCGATATGGTGGATTTCTATAAGATATCCTCCTCGGATCTTTCGAATCTTCCCTTTATCCGCCATATCGGTGGCAAGGGAAAACCCGTGTTCCTTTCCGTAGGAGCAGCTTATCTTTCCGAGGTGGATGAGGCAGTCCGCGCCCTGAAGGAATCCGGATGTAAGGATATCGTGATCCTTCACTGCGTGCTGTCCTATCCGACAGCCCCGGAGAATGCGAATCTCCGGATCATTGAAACCCTGAAGAAGGATTTTCCGGATGTCCGCATCGGTTTTTCCGATCATGTGGCACCGGACGCAACCATGATGACCCTTGCTACGGCCTATCTTCTGGGAGCGGAGGTGATCGAGAAGCATTTCACACTGGATAAGACACTTCCGGGAAATGACCATTATCATGCCGGAGATCCGGAGGATTTCAGACGCGCGATCGCGAATTTCCGCTGGATCGATCAGGTACTGGGTTCTCCGGAGAAAACCGTTCTCCCCTGTGAAGAGATCCCCCGCCGGGAGGCGAGAAGATCTCTGGTGCTTACCCGGGATATGAAGCAGGGAGAAGTGATCCGAAAGGAGGACCTGATGCCGAAGAGACCCGGCACGGGCATTTCCCCCATATATACGGATCTGGTGATCGGGAGAACCGTTAAGCAGGATCTTCCGGAGGACACGATCCTGACCTGGGATATGGTCTAGGATCTCGTTCAGCCTTCAGCTGAACGAGATCCGTATATGCCCAGCGCCGAAGGCGCGTGTCTCGCGAAGCGAGATTTTGTTCCGGCCACCGAAGCCGGAACAAAA
>JAFXZW010000126.1 GCA_017541035.1 Eubacterium sp.
GCAGGAATGCCTGCCTGATAGGCTTGTCTAAAGGAAAGCAAATCGTACGCTTTGGGGGCTGGAACTAAAACAAACTGTTCACAACCCCTTTATTCTGCTATTATTATGAATGAACATGATTACTAACTTAATGACATTGGGTACGCCCAGAACCGTCTCCAATCGTTACATTCGTTCCATTTGACCTATGGATTGAGTGGGTGGTCTGTGGTAGAATAAAAAAGGAAGATGGCGTGGCAAGGCAGATACTCCGCGATATGCAAAGAGGAATGGAGAAAAAAGTGAAATCAATTCTTATCAAAGATACAACGAAAGAAGAACGCGAGGAGATCATCCGGTCTTCGCTTGACTGTGGCGCCGGGAGCTGCGAAAATTGTTCCTCCTGCTGGCTGGGCGGAGGCAATCCATGGGAGATCTACCAGGACTACATTGACGGAAAGCGTGAGATCCGGGAAATCAATATGGAATATAACGATCGGTATCTGCATGGCCGTCAGATCAAGGGGTAGAAAATGAAGGAAGCACCGGTAGTAACAGGCTCCTCGGAGGAAGAGAGGAGAGAATATATCAAGAACAGATATCCGTGCATTTCCGACTGCGATATGTGCGGCCTCTGTAAGGTGTTCCATGGCATGGACCCGGAACTGGCGTACAGAGATTATATCGAAGGACGGGCATCCTTTGACGAGGTATCGTTGAGATATAGAAGTAGACGATGATTATCAAATGTTGTCAGAAACGAAGGGTGAAGGTCTTTTTGCAGATTGCCGGGAGTGCATATGAGTAGTAAAGAAGCAGATCAGAATAAAGCTGATACCATGACGAAACCTAAAAAGAGGAGGTGGCTCCGTGTGTTGATCATAGTACTGTCATCCATAGCCGGAGTCCTTCTTTTTGCGTTTATCTTCGTCATGCTTCATCCCGGCTTTGGAGGAAATGTAACACGCAAGGATAAAGAAGCCTATGCTTCCAGAACGGACGAATCCTATTTCAGGAAATATGAATTTACGAACGGTGACGGATTTGAATTGATGACAGGCGGCAAGGGGGAGAATAATCTCTATTCCTCCAAAGGGAAAAAAACCAAGGATGAGCTTCCGGCCATTACCCCTGTGTTCCTTTCTGATCCGGGGGTGGAGGATTTCTCCTATACCTGGTTTGGACATTCAGCATTTTTGATACAGATGCATGGGTTGAACATACTGATCGATCCTATGCTGTCAGACTGTTCGTCGCCGCTTTCCTGGATCGGTGTAAAGAGATTTGCCCGTTGTCCGATCACGGCAGAGGAGCTGCCTCATATCGACGTGGTATTCTATTCCCACGATCACTACGATCATCTGGACATGGATACCCTGAAGAAGATCGACAGCAAGGTGGATCGTTATTTTGTACCCCTTGGTATAGAGAAGCATTTGGAACGATGGGGAGTGGATGCGGGAAAGATCCGGAATATGGCCTGGTGGGAGGAGTATGATTACAAGGGACTTACCATAGCCTGCACGCCGACACAGCATTTCTCCGGAAGAAAGATCATCGATTCCAATGATACGCTGTGGTCATCTCTTGTACTGAAGGATGAATACCGGCAGATTTACTACAGCGGTGATGGCGGAAATAATGACCGTTTTGAGAAGATCCATGAGCGATACGGAGATTTCGACTTCGCCATACTGGAATGCGGGCAGTACAGCCCGAGATGGGCGGGAGTTCATATGTTCCCTGAAGAGGCAGTTGCTGCGGGAGATATCCTACATGCGACCTATGTCACCCCGGTCCATTGGGGAGCATTTGTTCTTTCCAACCATGCCTGGGACGACAGTGCAGAAAGGTTTGCAAGAGACTATGAAAGTAAGCATAGCGATCCCAAATATTTGATCACACCGAAGCCCGGACAGACACTGTACGGAGGGAAGAACGAGAAAGAATTCTTTGAAAGGAAGTCGCTGGAAAAGGCCGGAATCAGGTGGTGGAGAGATTATGAATGAGAGACAACATACAAAGGAATCAATCGATGCAGATGGTCTTCGGGAGGAGACAAAATCCAAGGAGAAAAAGGCGATGAGGGATGAGTTGTTATCCCTGGGAGTAGAGTACATATAGTTTTCGTGACGGGGAGCAGAAAAATGGATAGCAAACACAAATCAGATACATTGCTTCTTGCCGTGCTGCTTTCGTTATCCGGAGGCTTTCAGGATGCATATACTTATGTCCTCAGAGGAAATGTATTTGCAAATGCCCAGACCGGAAATGTTGTCTTTATGAGTCAGCGTTTGATGACCGGGGATTTCAGAGGTGCCTTACGTTATTTTCTTCCTCTGGTTGCCTTTGCTTCGGGAATACTGGTTGCCGAACAGAGCGCACATTTTTTTAAGAAGATCAATAAGGTATATTGGAGACATGTTATTTTGATCCTTGAGATCATCGTTCTTTCCATTGTCGGATTCCTTCCGGAGGCATTCAATGAGCTTGCCAATATCCTGGTTTCATTTACATGTGCGATGCAGGTTCAGACCTTCAGGTCGTTAAAAGGTCACAACTATGCCAGTACCATGTGTATCGGAAATCTAAGAAGCGGAACGGAGAGTCTGTCAAAGTATCTGAGAACCAGAAATAAAAGCAATATCATCGATTCCTTGTATTACTTTGGGATCATTCTTGTCTTTGCCATCGGCGCCGGTCTGGGAAGTATCCTGTCAGGGTATTGGGGATTCAAAACCATACTGATCTCAAGCGTTATTCTGCTGTTGGCAAATCTGTCGATGGTGGAAAGGAAAAGTGTGTAATAATTATGTGGGATGTAATTGTTGATGTTTTAGATGATATCGATAGTGAGATGTATTATCCGATCCTGATGATCGTGATGATCATTGCGGGGTTATATTATACGGCTCTGACAAAGGGAGTGCAGGTCCGGTTGTTCGGTGAATCCTGCCGGATCCTGATGGAGCCGTCGGCAGATAAGAAAAAAAGTGATTTCTGGAAAGGAGAATAGACGTATGGACCGATTTGCTGAAATAAAACGTACGATCCTCGATCATGCTGAAAAGGATGAAGCAATCTGTGCGGTGGTGGCCATCGGTTCGTCAACAAGGACAGAAGTGAAGGCAGATGAATACTCCGATCTGGATCTCTTTATCGTGACGACGGATCCGGAGCGGTGGTATTCGGGAGAATATCCGGGGATCATCGGAAATGTGAATATCGCCTTCATCGAACCGACCTTGGGCGGCGGGAAGGAATACAGATGTATCTATGAGGCAGATCTGGATGTGGACATGATCGTCCTTTCGCCGGAGCAGATGGAGGATGCAGCAAAGGAAGGGGTTCTGGAGTGGGTCATGAACCGGGGATATTCGGTACTGTATGACGCGCAGAACTACGCGGAGCTGCTTTCAAAATATGTGACACACGGGCAGTCCCGGCCGGAGCTGTCGGAGGATGAGTTTAAGAACATCGTGAATGATTTCTATTTTCATAATATCTGGGCATACAAGAAGCTGAAGAGAGGAGAACTCTGGTCGGCCAAGATGTGTGTGGATGCTTATCTGAAGCAGAGGCTGCTCCGGATGATCGAGTTCTACTGCTACAAGGTGGAGGGCAGGGATGTATGGCATGACGGCCGGTTCATCGACCAATGGGCGGATGACTGGATTTTAAACGATATGAAAAAATGCTTTGCCCATTATGAGTCGGAGGATGTTAAATCAGCACTGGATGCGACACATCTGCTTTTTGAGAAAGTCACCAGACGGATCGCGGAAGCGGAGGGATATACATATCCGGAGCGGGCGAAGGATTGCGCATATGCGTTTCTGAAATCGTAATCCCATGTCATCCTGAGCGAAGCGAAGGATCTTACACGAAGCGAAGGATCTTGCGAAGCGAAAGACATAGAATAGTGAGAAATTCGGTTTCCTGGAACGCCCGAACGATAAAACCGGTGCCGGCATGGATCAGTGGTTCTTTGCGGATCTATGACAACGCCAATCCGGCTGAGGATCTTATGAGTGGGGAAGGATCATGATCGAGATACGAAAAGCAGAAATGAATGATGCGGAACGGCTTCTGCAGATTTACGATTATTATGTGAAAAATACGGCCATCACATTTGAATATGAGACACCGTCGTTGGAGGCGTTCAAAACCAGAATGGTAAATACCATGAGCCGGTATATCTTTCTGGTGATCGAAAAGGACGGAAGGATCGAAGGCTATGCCTACGCCGGTGTCTTCAAGGACAGGGCGGCCTATGACTGGTCCTGTGAGACCACCATTTATATCGACCGGGATCAGAGGAAGAGCGGGCTGGGGCGTATGCTGTATGAGACCCTGGAGAAGGAACTGAAGGAAATGGGGATTCTCAACCTGTATGCCTGCATCGGATATCCCGCGACGGAGGACGAATATCTGACAAAAAACAGTGCCAAATTCCACGAGCATCTTGGATTCACAAAGGTCGGAGAATTTCACAAATGCGGATATAAGTTCGGACGGTGGTATGATATGATATGGATGGAGAAAATCATCGGTTCGCATTCGTGAATCAGAACTGCCCTCAAAGGCGAGCTGGATGGATGATTTCCAAAATAAATCTATTGGATTGAGTGAGGGGATTCCATGTTTGAGAGCGATTGACCCCGGAATTAATTTATTGTCGTAAGCATATTCGTCCGGATCATTATCAACGGCTATGAATTATCACGAGGAGGACATGTATCATGAATGTAGGGATCATCGGATACGGAAGTATGGGGAAGATGCTGGCGGATAAGTTCGCCGCATCAGGCATTTCGGATATAAAGCAGGTGTTCGTTACCAACCGGAGTAAGGAGAAACTCGGAAGTGCGCCGGTCGGAGTGACGGTTTGCGGAGAGAATCAGGACCTTGCGGAAAAATCGGATATCGTATTTGTCTGTGTACGGCCGGTGGATCTTCTGGATATCATCGCAGAGATCGCTCCGTCGCTGAGACCGGATACCCTGCTGGTATCCCTGAACGGAAATATATCCTTTGAAATGATCGGACGTGTCACGGAGCAGAAGGCTGCAAAAGTGATCCCCAGTCTGACCGCGGAGATCAACAGGTCCCAATCCCTGGTATGCTATAATGACAGCGTTTCAGATGAAGACAAAGCATGTCTGAAAACCCTCCTTGGCTGTATTGGAAATGTGATTGAACTCCCGGAGAAAGAAATGGGTATGGGCTCCGAACTGGTAAGCTGCATGCCCGGCTTTATCGCATCGATCTTTGACGTAATCTGCAAGGAGGCAAAGAAGCATACGGAGATACCGGAGGAGCAGATCGTGCGAATGGTTCTTTCAACACTGAGCGCCACCGGGGATCTGATGCTGCAGAAGGAAATGACTTTCGAAGAAGTAGTGGAGAGAGTGGCCACGAAAGGCGGCATCACCCAGGAGGGAACGGCAGTGGTCTATGAGAAACTGCCGGATGTGGCGGATGAACTGTTTGAGAAGACATTGGCGAAAAGACGCCTGGTGGCAGAGAAGGCAAAGGAGACGTATAGAACTACAATACAAATATCAAATGCGAAGGACTAATACTATGGTACTTGGCCTGAATCGAGGGACAGTTGCGGTTGAACTACATGATCCTGAATGGGAAAGAGTTGCGAAAGCCACAATAGAGAAGCTGAAGCGCCTGCTTGGAAGTGTTGCTTTGGATATTCAGCATATCGGCAGTACAGCTATAAAAAACATCGTTGCAAAACCGATCATTGATATCGTTGTCGGTGTATGGGATTTTGACGGGATCCTCAAGTTGAATCCGGTCCTGGAGGAGAATGGTTTCATTTTCCGGGGGCAGGATGTCCCGAATCAGTATTTATATGTATGCGGAGATGCTGATTCCAGAACGCATCATATACATGTGGTGCTTTGTTACTCGATCTATTGGAATAACTATGTGAATATGAGGGATTATCTGAACTCTCATGAGGAGGATGCCCGGGAGTATTCTGAGCTTAAGAAACGCCTGGCTGCGGAGTATCCGGAGGACCGAAATACGTATACCGAAAAGAAAAGTGCGCTGATCAACGAAATACTGAAGAAAGCAGCTGCCTGGCGTAACAGCTTAAATCATTCGCTTCTTAAATCAACCCAGAATACAAGAACACTGCTTACCGGGAGTTACCGCTATATTCGGAGTGATGTCCCGGGAAGTCTCACTGATGATGAAGTGAGATGGCTATATCAAAACGGGATAACGACAATCGTGGATTTACGGTCCGAGGGAGAATTTCTGCGGAAACCGTGCAGGCTGGAACATGAAGAAGGATTTACTTATCATCATATGCCGGTAAAAGGAGACGGAGCGGTGCCGGATTCCCCGGAAGAGGTTCCGGCAAGCTATGTCAGTATGATCGATGATCAGATGGAACGGATCATTCATACGATCATGAATGCCGACAGTAACGTGCTTTACTTCTGTAACGCCGGAAAAGACAGGACGGGTGTTGTATCAGCGATCATCCTTTACCGTTTGGGCTTTGATGATCAGACGATCATTGAAGACTATATGAAAACGAAAGAAAATCTCATGGATATTCTGATGGCTTATGTCAGAGAGCATCCGGAGGTAGATCATTTTACCGTTATTCCGAAGGAAGAAAACATCACGGCGGTTTTAGCATATCTCAAGTCGGAACTGTTTTAAGGAATTGGGGTAAAGGTTATGGGTTATCTTATCAGTGAAACAACACGGGAAGAACGTGAGCGGATCGTTGAAACAGACTGAGGTGGAGAATCGATGGAATACAGTGAAGTTCAAAGAATAGCAAGGAATACGATCGAATATATAAAAGGTGAAATACACTCCGGAATGGCATTGACAGAAGTGCGACGCCTTTGTGAAGAGAAAATGTATGAGCTTGGAGCGGATTCCTTCTGGTACTATGATATCGGAGCTTTTGTTTTCTCGGGGGATGAGACTACGGTTTCCATTTCCGGAAGAGAATATATTACTTCGGACAGGATCATCGCGGCAGATGATATTCTTACCATAGATCTGAGTCCGCAGTCAGGTGATACTTGGGGGGATTACGCAAGAACCATCATTATCCAGAACGGAAAAGCTGTTCAGTCAGATGACGAGATCATGAATCCTGAGTGGCGTGCCGGTGTTGAAATGGAAAAGAAGCTTCATAAAAGGATGAGGTCGATCGTAAACCCGGAGATGACATTTGAAGAACTATACGTTCAGATGAATGAGTTCATTCTTGAAGAAGGGTTTATCAATCTGGATTTTTTGGGAAATCTCGGACACTCCATAGTTCGTAGGAGAGAAGACAGAGTGTATATCGAGAAGGGAAACCATGCGAAGCTCAGTGATGTCGATTATTTCACCTTTGAACCGCACATCAGCGTACGTGGCTCCCGATACGGATACAAAAGAGAAAATATCTATTTCTTTGACCAGGAAATTCTTAAAGAATTATAGTAGTTTGTTTTATGAAGGTTCAGCCCGTTCGGGAAGATGGATTGTATTAACGTGAACCAGGGGTCTGGGGATGAAATCCCCAGATGGCAAGCAGGAAAATTTCACATTTGCCCGTTGCTTGTCAAGAATTCACAGAATTTGGCTTGAGTTGAAATGGGTATAAAATGGTTTGGGTTTGCGTTCCGAATCGCCGGACAGTCCCCGAAAATGATGCTGGTAAATTTCTACTCAGTGGGTAGAAAATAGGGAGCAAATCACGGGACCGGAAATTTTTACCCAGTGGGTAGAAAATAGGAGCGGATCACAGGACCGGAAATTTCTACCCACTGGGTAGAAAATCGATGAGTGATTTCGAGTTAAAATATTGACGGCGGATAATCGGTGGAATAGTAGCATGATATGCTACCCCCAAGTAGGACACTGAAATATAAAACCTACTTGGGGGTATTTTTATGTCCAGAAAAAGCAAGATTGACTCAGCAGAAAAAGTAAAGATAGTTGAACGCTTACTGGCAGATAAGATCAGTGTTTCGGA
>JAFXZW010000127.1 GCA_017541035.1 Eubacterium sp.
ATTCCATTTCTGATATAATCTTTGCCCGGCTGCATGTCCTCTCTGCTTTGATGAATCCTCTGTTCCGGTACATTAGTCAGTCTTTTACCCGGCACTCTGTCATCATGATCAGGCTTCTTCTTACGTTCCTGAATCACCGGTCGCAGCGAAGAAGTCTGATACTTCGGGCCATCATATCTCCGGAACTCATATTCAGATACATAATCCGTAGTTTTGATTTCCTTCATCAGCTTCCTCTTTAACCAAATAAAAAGACACATACCCGTAGATATGTGCCTTTATCACTGTTCTCGTTATGATGATTTCACTTTATGGTGCGTTCCACCACTTCTCCCATTTCCTCCCACAGTCCGTTTCCTCTATATCCAATAATCAACTGTCATTGAATCAACTATTCCGGGAGCTGATAATCTGCAAGCTGAAATCTTCCTTCACTCATCAGCCTGCATTCGATTCCATAACGGCCGAATGTCTGAAGTAGCTCCTGCACAAACACCGGATTCTTACCGGGTTGCATGAGACTGATGGTAAAGCTATCCCCAAGTGTAAAAAGTTCAACGCTGAGTGAATTATGGCGTTCGTTCTCGCCGGCATAGACATGCAGGTCTCGAATATACTTCTCTAACCCTCCCCAACCGATATTTCCGCTATAACTGATCCCAAATGTATTTTTTGCCAGCGTTCCGGCAACAATACCACGCATAGCTGCGATTTTACCTTCCAGTGGTAGTGACTGCATATAAGCATCAAGCTGAAGCATCCCATTGATCGCAGCAACATCTGCGGATATATCGCTTCCAAGGATCACCTGACCACGAACAGACGTGTTCAGCATCTCAATGGATTTATTCCTGTCTTTTGCGGCAAGCTTTATGAAGAATACTCTTGCAAGGCAATCATGAGAAAGCGGTCGATTCAGTGCTTTTCGATATTCATGCGGTATCTGAATGACAATATCCTTTTCCATTTCCGGATAAATACTCATCAACATCTCATACATCATTACCGAAATAAATGAAACCGGACTTCCGTCATTGCTTTTTGCATATTTCATCAGATCCTGTTGCTTCACCTGAAGATTATAGTTATAGCTTCCCTCTCCGTCAAAAAGTGTATCATCAAAGAGAAATGGTTGATACTCCTTTGGATTAGCGGGCATCCCATCATCATCCGGAAGCGGTGAATCCGGGAAGGGATATAGATACTCCCCTTCCTCAATTGCGTCCGTCACCAGACGAATATCTCCGGTTTCTATCCCATCAGTACCATACCGATGTTCCACATAATAATAAGCCAGGGATTTTGCGAGGGGGGCCAGCCCATTTCCATCACAGATAAAATGACTGATATCAATCCATACGATCCGGTCTTTCCATGAAATGGACAACAGGTGATTGTTGCTTTCGGGACTGTTCAGGCATATGGGGTCATCATCCGCATGGATTACAAAGGGCAACGCATTTTCCGAAAGGACATACTTTTCTCCCTCTCTTTCTATTTTTACCGAAAAGTATGGATAACGTTTTTGAACCTGGTCTACTGCATAACGCAATGCTTCTGATTCAATTTCATCAAAGAATTCGATACCAAAACGTATCGTATTTTTGAACTGCTCACTCGCAGCATATATTAATGGAATCACTTGATATTTCATACACTCTGCCTCTCTATGGTTTTTTCTGGTTGATTCTCTGATTTGAATCTCACCGCATGACTATCTTAACATATTTCCAGTGTCCTGAACAGAAAAAACCTTACCTGCCACTACTGATTTCCTCATGATCCTTCGGCTTCGTATCCGCTAAGTCATAGATATACCCCTACTCAATCCGTCCATCGAAGTTAATGAACTGATTTCCACACTTAAAAAGCCCACAGCCTTCTTCCGCTGTAAGCAGTTTATCCGTCTGGATCTTCGATAACTCGTACAACTCTTTTAGATCCGCAGCGTCGATCTGGCTCTGCCGGAGCATCACCACAATCTCACTGTTGGAGAGCATGTTCCTTCCGGCCTCACTATGGAGCAGTTTATTGACGTTCTGTACGATGCCGGTGATATACCCACCGAACTTCCGAACCTCAGCATAGAAGCTCTCAAAAAGCCGGGACAGGTACATATCATTCAGGAACCGCCCAACCTCATCGATCTTGATATAGGTCGGTTTTCCAAAAGAACGGTTTACCACCAGCCGGTTCCTTATCGCATCCACGATCATGGTCATCCCGGCTTCATGTACGGTCTGCTCCATATGACTGATATCAAAGCAGATAATCCTTGAGGAAAGCTGCACGTTGGTAAGTTCGTTGATGTTCCAATCAGCATGGGTTCCATCAGAAGTGCCAGCTGCTCTGCCACCTCCTCCGGCTGTTTCTTGATCTCATCATAAAGATCCTGTAAAGTCGGGAAGAACATATACCCATTGTTCACCAGCCTAGAAAAGATCAGCTGACAGCATCGCATAAGTATCGCTTCCATGGCTTTGTTGAATTCCGGGCCAAGAGCCGCGTGGAAGATTGCCACCAGCGTCTCCATCTTCTTACGGATATCATCCCCGTCACCGTAGCCCTGATACATATCCATGGCGTTAATAACATCCTTGGATGTTCCTCCTAAAGTAACAACCTGACCGCCAAGTGCCCTTGTCACATGGGTATACTCTCCGTGAGGATCCACAAAGATGATGTCACCATCGGTAAGCAGGGCTTCCAGGATTGCTATGATCTTCGTAAGAAACGATTTTCCACTTCCCGTAACACCCAGCACCCATTCATTTCCATTGGGAAGTAACCGTCGGTCGATCATAACCTCCTGCCGGTTTTCTTCATGAACCCCGTAAGGAATACCGGTCGGATGGTTGATCGCCACCGAGTTGAATGGCATAAGCGCCGCCTGGTTCTCCGTAGTCACATCCCGAAGATTCTGTACAAACCTTGGTCCGTAAGGAAGTACCGTATTAAGTCCGGCCATCTGCTGGAAGCCCATCACCTGAATCTCACAACCGCACTCATAGCCGGTCTGTGTAATAGCTTCCGTATAACTGTCCAGCATTTCCGGTGTTTCCGCAAGAACGACTATGGATACATTGGACAGGAATATCTTCTGATTCCGCTCATCCACATCCTCGTTATAGGTACTGACCACCTTCTGATCCTTCTTGTATCGGAGTGGCGGCATGGAATATCGTTTATCTGACCCGCCCGGTCTC
>JAFXZW010000128.1 GCA_017541035.1 Eubacterium sp.
AACGCAGCAATCGGGCAAGGAGGGGGAGACCCCGCTTCATGCTGCCCGATTTGGCGCCATTCCCGCAGAACGGGCGGCGCCCGTGACCAGGCCGGAGACATTCCGGGCCGGTTCAGAGGAGCATAAGGATGAAATTAATAAAAAGAAAAAGGAAAAAAAATCCTCCGGAGGAAACTGTCCTTCCGGAGGTTAATCTTGTGTCGGACTCTGTGGGGGAGGAAGAGGCACCTTCCTTCAGCCTGGAGGAGGTCCTGGAGGATCCGGTGAAGCCGCCGGCGGTAAAACCTCCGGATCCCCAGGCTACGGAGATTTTTACCTGTTCCGGATGTGGATCGACACATCTGATCCGGGAGATGAGAAAGGTTCTCTATGTCTGCCCGGAGTGCGGAAAGCACCATAAGATATCCGCCCGGAGAAGAATGAGGAATCTGATGGATCCCGGTTCCTTCCGGAAGCTGCGGACACCTGTTCCCATGGTGAATCCGCTGGATTATCCGGAATATGAGGATAAGATCCGTAGTCTTCAGGAAAAGACCGGTATGGATGAGGGCATCCTGTCCGGTATCGGGGAGATAGAAGGACAGAAGACCGTTGCTGTGATCATGGGAAGTGAGTTCCTGATGGGCAGCATGGGTATTGCAGTCGGGGAAAAGGTGACAAGAGCCTTTGAGATAGCGGAAAAAGCAAAGCTTCCGATCATTATTTTTGCGGCAAGCGGCGGCGCCCGTATGCAGGAGGGTATCCTTTCCCTGATGCAGATGGCCAAGACCTCGGCGGCCGTAAAACGTTTTTCCGATAATGGCGGTCTGTACATTTCCGTGCTTACTCATCCCACGACGGGTGGAGTCAGCGCGAGCTTTGCCACACTGGCGGATATCACCCTGGCAGAACCGGACGCTTTGATCGGGTTCGCCGGTCCCCGGGTGATCGAGCAGACCATCGGGCAGAAACTGCCGGAGGGCTTTCAGAGAGCGGAATATCTGGAAACCCACGGTTTTGTGGATGCCATTGTAAAGAGACAGGATATGCGGAGTACTCTTTCTCTGCTGCTTCGTCTGCATCAGAATAAGAGGAGGCCGCGGTTATGACAATTCGGGAGATAGATGAACGTATGACGGCCATCGCCGCAGATAAGGAGAAGGGCGGTCTTACGGAGGATGAGCTACGTGCACTTGACGCGGAATATGCGGAGCTGGCAGGGCAGTGTGAGAATCTGACAGCTCATGACAAGGTTTTTCTGGCAAGGCATCGGAAAAGACCGAAGATCGATGATTACATTTCCCATTTGTTTAAGGATTTCTTTGAACAGAAGGGAGACTTCCTCGGCGGAGAGGATCCCAGTATCCTGGGAGGTATCGCCGACTTTCACGGGATTTCCGTTACGGTGCTGGGACATCGCAAGGGACATGATATTGCGGAGAACATGAAATATCGTTTCGGTATGCCGGAGCCCGAGGGCTACCGGAAGGCGCTTCGGATGATGAAGCAGGCGGAGAAGTTTAACCGTCCGGTCATCACTTTTATTGATACGCCGGGAGCCTATCCCGGACTGGAGGCGGAGGAGCATGGCCAAAGCAGTGCCATTTCCGAAAATCTGGCGGAAATGAGTGCCCTGAAGATCCCCATCATTTCCATAGTGACCGGAGAGGGAAGCTCCGGAGGAGCCCTGGCCATCGGCGTTGCCAACCGGGTTTATATGTTGGAAAATGCGGTGTATTCCGTCCTTTCTCCGGAGGGCTTTGCGTCGATCCTGTGGAAGGATTCCGGACGGGCGGCAGAAGCCTGCGAACTGATGAAGCTGACGGCGGAGGATCTTCTTCGCTATAAGGTGATTGACGGGATCATTCCTGAACCGGCGGGAGGTATCCATCATGATCCCGATACGGTATATAAGGCAATCGAGCGTCTGATCATCAGGGAATTCAACCGGATGAAGGGCATGTCTCCTGCGGATATTGCCCGGGAAAGATATGAGAAGTTCAGAAATATTGACATTGCTGCAAGACAGGCAAAATAGTCGCAGCACATTGAATGACACGCCGTCTTTGTACGGCGGATATAAGAGGTATGATGAATGAAGTTATTGAATGAAATGCTGGGGATCCGGTATCCCATAATTCAGGGAGGTATGGCAAATATTGCAACCGGAGCTTTTGCAGCGGCGGTATCCAATGCAGGAGCGCTGGGGCTTATCGCTTCGGGCGGTATGCCTGCGGAAGCCATTGAAAAAGAAATACATGATGCCAGAAAGGCAACGGATAAGCCTTTTGGCGTGAATCTGATGCTGATGAATCCCGACGCGGATAATATTGCTGACCTGCTGGCCAGAGAAAAGATCCGTATCATTACCACAGGTGCGGGAACGCCCGGTAAGTATATCGAGCTCTGGAAGGAAGCGGGAGCGATGGTGATCCCGGTGGTGGCCAGCTGTGCTCTTGCCAAAAAGGTAGAAAAGCAGGGAGCGGATGCGGTTATCGCTGAAGGCGGAGAAAGCGGCGGTCATGTGGGCGATATGACGACCATGGCTTTGGTGCCGCAGGTGATCGACAGCGTGGAAATACCGGTCATTGCCGCCGGAGGAATCGCGGACGGACGGCAGTTTGCCGCTGCCCTCTGCCTGGGAGCGGCAGGAATCCAGATCGGAACCAGTCTTCTGGTCAGCGAGGAATGTCCGATACATGAGAATTACAAGCAGGAGCTGATCAAGGCCAGGGACAACAGCACAACCGTAACGGGCAGAAGCCTGGGAGCGCCTGTTCGTATCATCAAGAACCCCATGGCCAGAGAATATCTGAAGCTGGAGGCTTCAGCGGCTTCCCGGGATGAACTGGAGCAGATCACGCTGGGAGGACTGCGCCGTGCTGTCTTCGATGGAGATATGAAGAACGGCTCCGTTATGGCAGGCCAGGTATGCGGGCAGTTAAAGGAAATCCGTCCTTTGGCGGATATTCTGGAGGATATGTATCAGGGAGCGAAGGATGTTCTTTCGGCAACCCGGAGTATCGAATTATAAAATGGTGCATTGCCGAGGGGTGATGAGCCGGGATATTCGGATGCCGAAATGAGAGTGAGGATATGATGAAAATAGGATTTTTATATGCCGGGCAGGGCAGTCAGAGCGTAGGAATGGGAAAGGATCTCTATGAAGCATTTCCTGCATTCCGGGAAACACTGGATGCCGCCGATCCGGGTTTTGATGTAAAAGAGGTTTCTTTTGAAGGCCCTGCGGAAACCTTAAACGAGACAAAATACACGCAGCCCTGTATGGTGGCCTTTGCCGTGGGACTGACGAAGGTCCTGGCAGAAGAGGGGATTCGTCCGAATATGGCTGCCGGTCTTTCCCTGGGCGAATACAGTGCACTTTATGCAGCCGGCGTGTTGGAGGAAAAGCAGGTACTGGACCTTGTGGCCTTCCGTGGAAATGCCATGCAGAACGCGGTAAAGGGAAGAGACTGCAAGATGATCGCAGTTCTTGGCCTGGAGAGAGATAAGGTTTATGAAGGAACGAAACGGATCGGAGAGCAGTTTCCGAATCTTGTGGCGGAACCTGCGAATTTCAACTGCCCCGGTCAGATCACCGTATCCGGTGATGCGGAAGCAGTGGATGCTGCAGCGGAGGTCATGAAGGAACTGGGAGCCAAAAAGGTACTTCCCGTAAAAGTCAGCGGCCCTTTTCATACATCTCTGATGAAGCCTGCGGGCGATGCGCTGGCGGAACGCTTCAGGGAGGAGCATTTTGGAGAAATGCAGCTTCCGGTGATCTTCAATGCCATCGGAAGGGAAAAGAACGATGAGGAGACGATCCCGGCGCTTCTGGAGCGTCAGGTGCAGACCTCGGTCCTTTTCGAGGACACCATCCGCTATATGGCGGAGCAGGGAGTCGAGCTTTTCGTAGAAATCGGACCGGGAAAGACTCTTTCCAAGTTTGTTCAGAAAACCGTGGATATCCCCGTAGTTACGGTTGAGAAGAAAGAGGATATCGCCAAACTGAAGGAGATGCTCGCGTAGAAAGGAAACCGCCGATTGCGGATTTCCGTGTCATTTTACAGGAGATATGTCATAATGAAGGAATTTGAAGGAAAGACAGCCATCGTAACCGGCGGAAGCCGGGGCATCGGGCGGGCCATCGCCCTGCGTCTTGCTGAGGGTGGTGCCAATGTGCTGATCACATATGCCGGAAATACGGAAGCGGCAGAAGAAACCGTGGCAGCCATGACGGCTTACGGAGTAAAGGCAAAAGCCATTCAGGCAGATGCCTCAGACATGGCTTCCGCAGCGGCAGTAGTGGGTGCTGCCATCGAACTGGGAGGAAGAGTGGATATTCTGGTTAATAATGCGGGAATCACCCGGGATAACCTCCTGATGCGCATGAAGGATGAGGAATTCGATGCCGTGATCAATACCAATCTGCGCGGCGTTTATGCCATGATGAAGGCGGTGGCGAAGCCCATGATGAAGGCGCGTTACGGTCGCATCGTCAATATCAGCAGCGTGGTAGGTATTTACGGAAATGCCGGTCAGATCAATTATGCGGCTGCCAAGGCAGGCGTGATCGGAATGACGAAGTCTCTGGCTAAGGAGCTGGGAAGCCGTGGGATCACCTGCAATGCAGTTGCTCCCGGTTTTATTGAGACTGATATGACGGCGGTGCTTCCTGAGGATGTGAAGGAAAAGCTGAAGGGAGAAATCGTCCTCGGACGTCTGGGACAACCCTCAGACATAGCTGAAGCAGTAGCCTTTCTTGCTTCTGACAACGCGTCCTATATTACAGGACAGGTGCTGGAGGTAGCCGGAGGCCTGACCTGAGTATGAGGTTATCATGAGACATTTGGGAAGGAATTCCTTTTCTGAGGAGAGAGCCTCTTCTGCAGGGTGCGCGGTTGATCGATATGCAGGACTGTGTCCGAAAAGAGATAAGGAGATAGATTTCAATGAGAAGAAGAGTCGTTATTACCGGTATGGGAACCATCAATCCCATCGGTCATAATCTGGAAGAAACCTGGGAAAATGTAAAAAAAGGCGTCTGCGGGATTGACGAGATAAAATCAGTGGATACCACAAATTTCAAGCTGAAGCTGGCAGGTGAGGTCAAGGACTATGAACCGGAGAACTTCCTGGACAAGAAGGAAGCCAGGAAAATGGACCGTTATACCCAGTTTGCTACTATTGCGGCGAGGGAGGCCATGAAGGACAGCGGCATCAGGATCGAGGATGAGGATCCCTACCGTTGCGGAACCATCATTTCCAGCGGTATTGGAGGACTGATCACGAATTCCTCCGAGCATTCCCGGGGCCTGGAGAGAGGCTTTGAGAAGCTCTCCCCCTTCTATATCCCTATGACCATTGCCAACATGGCGGCCGGTCAGATCGCGATCGAAACAGGCTTTAAGGGAATCTGTACCTGCGTGGTTACTGCCTGCGCCAGCGGAAATAATGCAGTGGGAGAGGCCTTCCGGAATATTCGTGACGGGTATACCGATGTGATGCTGTGCGGCGGTTCCGAGGCCTGCATCTGTGAAATGGGCATAGGAGGCTTTACCGTTATGCATGCCCTGAACCTTTCCAACGATAAGAACCGCGCTTCCATTCCCTTTGATAAGGAACGCTCCGGTTTTGTCATGGGCGAAGGCGCCGGTATTCTGGTGATGGAGGAACTGGAACACGCAAAGAAGCGTGGTGCGAAGATCTACGGTGAGGTGGTGGGTTACGGCGCAACCTGTGACGCTCATCACATTACCGCTCCGGATCCGGAAGGACTGGGAGCCGCAAATTGTATGAAGATGGCTGTGGAGGATGCCGGAATCCGGCCGGAGGATGTGGATTACATCAATGCCCACGGAACCTCCACTCCGCTTAACGATGCAGGAGAGACGAAGGCCATCAAGGCGGCCTTCGGTGATCATGCCTATAAGCTGATGGTAAGCTCCACCAAGTCCATGACCGGACATCTTCTGGGTGGCAGCGGTGCGGTAGAGGCGATCATCACAACCATGGCATTAAAGGATGGCTTTGTTCCGGCTACCATTCATTATGAGGTACCGGATCCGGCCTGTGACCTGGATATCGTTCCGAATGAAGGAAGGAAGGCAGACATTAAATACGCACTGTCCAACTCTCTGGGCTTCGGCGGCCATAATGCAACGACTGCATATAAGAAATGGGAGGAAGAATAAATGGAACTGAATTCCAATGAGATCAGGGAGATCCTTCCCCATCGTTACCCCATGCAGCTGGTAGATAAGATCACGGATTTTGAACCCGGAAAATGGGCTGACGGGATCAAATGTGTCACGGTAAATGAACCCTTCTTCCAAGGGCATTTTCCGGAAGCTCATGTAATGCCGGGGGTTCTCATCATTGAAGCTCTGGCACAGACCGGTGCGGTTGCCATCCTTTCAGAGGAAGAATACAAGGGGAAGATCGTTTTCTTCGGAGGAATCAAGAAGGCACGTTTCCGGAAACAGGTTCGACCGGGGGATGTTCTGTCGCTTCATTGCGAGATCACTGAAAGGAAAGGGCCTGTCGGTTTCGGGAAAGCAGTGGCAAAGGTTGGAGATAAGGTAGCGGCGGAAGCGGAAATATCATTTGTTATCGGATAAAGGGGTGTTTACATTGCGTAAGAATCCATTAGCTGAAGTTTTCTCGAAATTCCGGGTGTATTATTACCGGGATGTCTTCAAAAGGATCAATAACAGAGATCTGTCGCTGACAACGACGGAGGCTTACTGTCTGGAGATCATCGGAAGTCTGGACGAACCTACCATCAACGAGTTCGCAAGCTTCATGGGGATCTCTTCTCCGAATGCCACCTATAAGGTGAATTCCCTGATCCGTAAGGGATATCTTACCAAGAAACAGTCCGGATCGGACAAAAGGGAGATGCTCCTCTCGGTAACGGATAAATATTATAAATACTGGAACATCAGTGATAAATATATGGAGATCGTTCAGGATCGTCTGGAAAAAAGTCTGACTCCGGAGGAGTATGCTTTTTTTACCAGGATCATGCAGAAGATCTCGGATGAAATGATGCCGGAAGCATCCATTCCTGCCGGGGAGGGAAAAAAGCATGAATAGTATTTACGGTGAGTTTTATCCTTATCTGGAGCAGGTCATGAATCGACTTCGCCGGGAAATGGAGGAATATGACAGGAAGGTCTTTGCGGAGACCGGAGAGCATATTTATGAGCATTTCATCACGCGGATCAAATCGGAAGACAGTATGAGGGAAAAATGTGCGCGTAAAGGTCTTCCGGAAACACCCCACTCCGCGTTACGGGAACTGCGGGATTCCATCGGCATTCGTATCGTGACGGCTTTTCGGGATGATATTTACAATATCATAGATGAGATCCGCAGAATGAAGAATGTGGAGATCGTGGAAGAGAAGGATTATATCCGGCATGCCAAGGCAAATGGATATCGCAGCTATCATATGATCCTGCTCGTAACGACTTCCTACCCGGATGTGGACGGGAATGCTAACGGACGTTATTATGTGGAAATACAGCTGCGGACCATTGCCATGGATTCCTGGGCCAGTCTGGAGCATAAGATGAAATACAAGAAAAATGTGGAAGATACGGAACTGATCGTATCCGAGTTGAAACGCTGTGCCGATGAACTGGCGGCCTGCGATGTGTCCATGCAGACCATCCGGAAGCTGATCATGGGTCATGACAGCCTCCGATAGTTTGGCGGGGATAGGGTGCCAGACGATCGGAGACGTCATGTCCGACTTGCGTTTATCCTAAGTTTCAGTCTGATTTCAGACTTGCGGAGTATTGTAGCAAAAAAGATGAAGGAGGAAAACTCCATGCGTATCCTGTATGCGGAAGATGAAAAGGCACTGTCCAGGGCCGTTACCACGGTTCTCACGAAAAAAGGCGGATATGAAGTGGATACAGCCTATGACGGGGAAGAAGCGCTGGAAAAGGCAAGGAAGGGCGTACATGATGCTATCATTCTGGATGTGATGATGCCGAAAATGGATGGGATCGAAGTGCTTAGACTCCTCCGACGGGAGGGACTTCAAACGCCGATCCTGATGCTGACGGCGAAAGCGGAATTGAACGACAGGGTGAACGGACTGGATGAGGGAGCAGATGATTATCTGACAAAGCCCTTCCAGATGGCGGAGCTTTTGGCAAGGCTTCGCTCCATGATCAGGAGAGCCGGTCAGTTTACGCCGAAAACCATAAACCTCGGATCTTTGATGCTGGACATTGAGAAACAGGAGCTTTCCAGTGAGAATTCCATTCGTCTGGCCAAAAAGGAAACACGTCTGATGGAAATCTTTATGACGAACCCGGAAAAGGATTTTACCTCAGACGATCTGCTTCACCGTGTCTGGGCAGAAGAGGAAGAGGATCCGAAAGCAGTCTGGCTTTATATCAGCTATTTACGGAGTAAGCTGGAGGCAGTCACTTCCGATCTTACCGTGGAAGGGCCTGAGGAAGGCCCCTTCCGTCTGACGATGCGATAAGACGAGAGCCCCTGGTGCGGAGGGTGAATGATGATTCGAAAACTGCGGAAAAAATTCATAATGATCTCCACCTTTTCTGTGATCGCGGTGCTGGTGTTCGTTCTGGGCGGCATTAACATGGTCAATTATTATAATGCACGGGTGGAGATTTTTTCCGTTTTAACCATGATATCGGAGTCCGGGGGTGTTGTTCCGGAGACCCTGTATTACCGGTCAATATTCGGAGAAGCGATCCTGACGCAGGAAACCGTTTATTCGCTTCGCTTTTTCTCGGCTTATGTGGCAGAAGACGGAACGGTTCACAATCTGAATCGGGAACAGGTCACCTTTATCCGGGAAAAGGAAGCGCAGGATCTGTTACAGAAAGCACTGAAGGCAAAAAAAGAAGAAGGCTTTTTGCGAAATGACAGCCAGATCTTTGCTTATCAGAGAACGGAATCGACGGATGGAAAACGATCCTTCTATGTGATCATGGACTGTACCCGTCAGCTGCGAAGCACAAATATGTTTCTGATGTTTTCCATCTGGACCGGGATCATAGCCATCCTTCTCCTGTTTTTGCTGCTTACCTGGTTTTCCCGCAGGGCGGTGGCTCCCATGGTGCGGAATATGGAGGCGCAGAAGCAGTTTATTACCAATGCCAGTCATGAACTGAAAACGCCCCTTGCTATCATTTCCGCCAATACCGAGGTGATCGAAATGACGGAGGGCAGGAATGAGTGGACGGAAAGCACGATGGAACAGGTCAGCAGGATGTCGGAGCTGATCTCCCATCTGATCACCCTTTCCCGTTTACAGGAAAAAGAAGAAATCGAGATCACACAGGTGGATTTTTCGGCGGTTACCGATAAGATTGCAGAAGAATTCCGCGTTCTTGCGGAAAAGGATGGAAAAGAGTACGAAACGAGGATCACGGAAGGACGCATGGTCAAGGCCAATGAAACGGCTCTGCGGGAGCTGGTATCCATTCTCTGTGATAACGCGGTGAAATACTGCACGGAAGGCGGGATGATCCGTGTTACTCTGGAAGGAAAGGGACATGGGACGATTCTCACCGTATCCAATACCTACCCGGAGAAGGAGGATATGGATTACAGCCGCTTCTTTGAGCGCTTTTACCGGGAGGATGAATCCCATAACAGCGAGAAAAAGGGCTTTGGCATCGGCCTTTCCATGGCTGAGAAATTCGTGGAAATGTTCCATGGGAAGATCAGTGTTCACTATAAGGACGGAATGATCCATTTTGTCGTCAGCTTCTGACGATCGGAGCAGCATTTGAACGTGACTGGCGGGAATTTGTGTGGATGCATGGGTTAATCCGACAGTTGTTTCAGGCAGAAAAAAGGGATAAGCGGATGAGCCTTTCGGTTCATCCGCTTACTTTAGTGAAGGTTAAAATATTTGAATAAAGAAGATTTAGGGGGATCTTCTTTAAACAGGGGGCTGTTTTTTCCTTATTTCTGAAAGTTATTATAGTCTTTTCTTCAAAAATGATATACAATTATTCTGTACTTTATGCAAACTTTCTGACTCATTTTGTGATAAAGAGGATAAAATATGGCGGAAATATTTGATGATATCACAAAACAGCTGTTCCAGGGACGGGAAGAAGAGATTAAGCATCCTGCCTTTGAAGGAGAGATGGGGCTGTACATGCTTGTGGCAGAGGGTAAGGTGGATCAGATCGATGAATACCGGAAAGGAAAACCCGCACCGGACGCAAAGGAACGGGGAATACTGTCCGAGAATCCGCTGCGCAATGCCATGTATCATTTTGTTGCCATGGTGACGATGATCACGCGGGTCTGCATCAGCCACGGGATGGATCAGGATGTGGCCTACAAAATGAGCGATTCCTTCATTCTGCAGGCGGATCGCCTGGGGACACCGGAAGAGGTGCGCAATCTGCAGAATCGCATGATCCATCGCTTTGCTTCCGCCATGAATACATTGCGGAAGGGCTCGACTCATTATTCCCGGCAGGTGGTACGCTGCATGGATTACATTAACCAGCATCTGCACGATAAGCTGAGTATGGAAACGCTGGCGGAAAATGTACAGCTCTCCGAAACCTATCTGTCCCGTCTTTTCAAAAAGGAAACGGGGCAGTCTGTCAGCGAGTATATCCGGGATAAGAGGATCGAGGAGGCGCAGGCATTACTGCGTTATTCGGAGAAAAGCCCCGTGGAGATCGCAACAGATCTGGGCTTCTCCTCCCATAGCTATTTCATCAGCATTTTCAAGAGAGTTACAGGGGAGACGCCAAGGGAATACAGGGATAAGTATTTCCGGAAGATGTAGAAATGCTTTGGATAACATGAATTTTTTTAAGAGGATCATTTATGGAAAATGAGAAGAATCCGACGCTTGAGGAAGTCGAGGAACTGGCCAAGGGAATCGCAAGAACACCTGCATTTGTGCGCCTGATGACATATTATCGTTGTGCCATCATGGAGATTGAAACGAAGCTTCATGTTCTGAATGAGGAACTGTCCCTTCAGTATGACCGAAATCCCTTCGAATCCATTGAGAGTCGTCTGAAAAGCCCGGAAAGTATTGTTGAGAAAATGATACGGCGGGGAATCCCGCTTACTGTGGAGGACATGGAGCAGGAAATGACAGACATTGCGGGGATCCGTGTAATCTGCTCTTTCCAGGAAGACCTGTACAGCCTGGCTGAGCTTCTGGTGGAACAGGACGATGTGCTGCTTCTTTCACGGAAGGATTATATAGAGAATCCGAAGTCGAACGGTTACCGTTCACTGCACCTGCTGATCGATATTCCGATCTTTCTGTATCAGGGAAAGAGACATATGCGCGTGGAAGTGCAGTTCCGCACCATAGCCATGGATTTCTGGGCAAGTGTGGACCATAAGCTGAAATATAAGAAGACCATCCGGGAGCCGGAAAAGGTCGCGGCGAAGCTGAAGGTCTGTGCAGATACACTGGCCATGATGGATGCGGAAATGGAAGAGATACGTCGAACCATTGATGCGGATGGAGAAATCGAATGAGTGATACGGAAGAAAAACGGAATGACTCCGCCGGGGAGAAAAGACCCCTGGGAGACGCTTCCGAAGCAGAAGAGAAGAAACCGGTCCGGGAAGGAAAAAAACGTCCTGAAGGAAGGGTACCTTCGGAAGAAAGGCGTCCGGGAAGGGTACCTCCAGGAGAAGTCAGAAGGCGTCCGGAAGGAAAAGCACCATCCGGTGAAATAAGAAGACTCCCCGAGGGAGAGAGAAGAGCGCCGGAAGGGGAAAGTAGAAGACGCCCCGAGGGGGAGAGAAGAGCCCCGGAAGGAGAAAGTAGAAGACGCCCCGAGGGAGAGAGAAGAGACCCGGAAGGAGAAAGTAGAAGACGCCCCGAGGGAGAGAGAAGGATACCTCCGGAAGAAGTCAGAAGACGCCCCGAGGGAGAGAGAAGGATACCTCCGGAAGAAGTCAGAAGGCGTCCGGAAGGAAAAGCACCATCCGGTGAAATAAGACGACGCCCCGAGGGAGAGAGAAGAGCCCCGGAAGGTGAAAGAAGACGACGCCCCGAGGGGGAGAGAAGGATACCTCCGGAAGAAGTCAGAAGACGTCCGGAAGGAGAACGAAGGCGGCCGGAAGAGTGGGAAGAACCGAGGGAAAGGCGGAGGCCGGAATCCCGGAAAAAACAGTCACCCGCAAAAAAGAAATGGATGAAATTCTTAAAGATTTCGCTCATTACACTGGGTATTCTTTTCCTCCTTTTTGTTATGGGAACGTTGGCTGTAAACGGTTATATGCTCGTAGTTGACCGACGATATGTGAAAACGGTGAATGAATGGCATGACAGTATGATAGACGGAGAAGAGATCGACTGCATTTTTGTTCTGGGCTGCAGCGTGAATCCAGATCGTACACCCAGCGCGGCACTGAAGACGCGGTTGGACAGAGTCTGGGACCTATATAAGCTATCGCCTCATAAGGTTCTGGTCAGTGGGGATCATTCTGCTGACGGTTACTATAACGAGGTACGCGTCATGAAGGATTATCTGATCGACAAAGGGATTCCGTCAGAGGAAATCTTCATCGATCACTACGGTTTTTCCACCTATGACAGCATTTACAGGGCCTATTTTACCTTCGGAGTAAGAAGGATGACCATTGTGACGGAAAACTCCCATATCTGCCGTGCGCTTTTTCTTGCCAGTGCCATCGGGATGGAGGCAGATGGCGTGGCAGCGGAGAATACGAATATCACCGGAACATGGGAGCTTCGGGAGGTTCTGGCGAGGGATAAGGATTTTCTGGCATCCCTTTTCTGGCCGAAACCGGGGTATGACGGTGATTCGATATCCCTTTCCGGAAATGGAGACGATACGAACGAAAGATAAGGACATAATTATGGAAATCAGAAAAATAGAGAAAAGGGAAGAGGGAAAATTTATCACCCGCTATAATCTGACCTATCAGCTGCAGGACGGAAGCGCAAAGGTGTATGAAATGATCAGCCGCGACAGTCAGATCAGGGATTTCGAGGATCTTCATGACAGAAAACCGGATGCGGTTGTTCTGATCATGCACAGTCCGGATGGAAAAAGGATTTTGCTGAACCGGGAATTTCGGCTGGCACCGGGAGAATGGGTATATAATTTCCCGGCAGGACTGATCGATCCCGGAGAGAATCCCGAACAGGCCGCTGAGAGGGAATTACGGGAGGAGACAGGTCTTAAGCTGGTGGAGATTACGGATCATATCGGAGAGAGCTACAGCGCCGTCGGTTTCTCCAACGAAAAAAATGTCTGCGTGGTTGGAGTGGCAGAGGGTGAGATTCAGGCAAGTGATTCGGATGCGGAGGAAATAGAAGCCGGATGGTATACCCGGGAAGAGGTGCGGAAGCTGCTTCAAAATGCAAGATTTGCCGCCAGAACCCAGGCGTATTGCTATCTCTGGTCGAAGGAATGAGAGAAGCCGGGCCGCAGAATATGGCGCGCTTTTTTCTGACTGGACAGTTTTTACGAAATTTCATCCGATTCTTCTGACAAATCTGACAGAAGAAGATAAGAAGAGCATTTTTATCCACAGATGATTGTGGGTAAGGATGCTTTTTTTCTGTGGAAAGAGGGTTGGAAGGAAAGAGGGCGTTTGTATCCTGTAAAGGTCTGAGGCGTAATGACCTGTGTCGAATCGAAATGGGACAGAAAAAGTGAATCGGATCATCATAAAAAGCAAGCAAAAATTGAGCAATCATCTCTATATTTTTAGAGATTGCCAGAGTCGCTTTCAAAATGATATGGTCATTTCATCGACAAGACTCCGCGGAATGACAGGAGCCAAATGATGAAGGAAGAAGGTGTGATCTATGAAAAAAAGACGATTACTGGCGGCGTTTCTTGCGCTTTTTATGTGCTTACCGTCTGTTAGCGTTTCGGCGGAAGAAATGTCTTATGAGAGACTGGAAGCGCCGGAATGGGTTGGGAATCCCGGAGATCTGTATGAACAGAATCCCCCGGGCAACAGTGGAGAAAGGGAAGCAAGCGAGACAGGCGAGAGTACAACAGTCAGGCTCCTGACGGAGGATGAGCTGGCAGGCTTTTTAGAGGAACAGGGGAGAAAGGATGAAGGAAGACCATCATCCTTTGCGGAGGTGTCCTCCGACAGAAGCACGCAGGAAATGGATTTTTCTTCCCGGGAGCTGCTGGTAGCGACAGAGGATCCAACGGTTTTTACATGGGATACGGAGGTGATCTCGGAATACGGAGGCGTTTACCTGACACGATACGGTACGGCGGAGGAGACGAGAAATGCCTATCTGTATTACTCGGACAGAACGGAATTCGTGTCGCCGAACATTTCCTTCTCCGTAGCGGAACCGGGGCAGGATAAAGATGAAGCAAATCCCGGAAATGATGCGAATCCCGAGGATGAAGCAAATCCCGAAAATGATGCGAATCCCGGAATCGAAGCAAATCCGGAAGCAACAGCTGCTCTCAATCAGGGAGACGACGCCATTTCCCTTCTGAATGAGCTGGTGGAAGAGTCACCGGAGAACCGGGACCGGGAGCATGTGATCGCTCTGATCGATACGGGTGTTGACAGACAGTATTTCGGTGATCTGGTGGATTTTGTGACACTGGTTGACGATGATGCGTCAGACAGCCATGGCCATGGTACAAGGATGTACAAGGCCATGAAGGAGGAGTACGCGGATGCCCGGATCCTTTCGATCAAAGCCCTGGATCGGAACGGGAAAGGAAAAGCATCGGATATCTATGCGGCGATCCAATATGCCATTTATCGAAATGCGGATGTCATTAATCTTTCCATGACTTCATACAGTACAGCTGAAAATGAAGTGATACGAAACGTGATCCGGGAAGCGGTTGATGCGGGAATCACGGTTGTCGGTGCGGCGGGAAATGACGGCAGGGATGCAAAATACTATATTCCCGGAAGCATTGAAGAGGCTGTGATTGTAGGAGCCTGTACCGAAAAAGGCATTAAGACTTCTTTCTCCAATTTTGGGGCAACGGTCGACTGTTATGTTGTGGCGGAAAGCACTTCGGAAGCGGCAGCCCGTTATTCGGCACTATTTGTTGGAAATGTAACCGGATCCGGGGTCTTTTCCGAGGTATCTCCGGAGGAGAATAAAGAGCAGGAAGGCAGCAATATCCTCTTTGAAGCTGCGGAACTGAATCCCGGACATGAGGCGGGAGAGACGGAAGTAAGAGTTGCGATTAACGGAACGGAATATGAGCTCACAGTGCCGGAGTACATCATGCTTCCGGTTACCTTTGACAGTGATTCGCAGCAGGGAGCCAGTTCAAGAACATCCGGCTTTTTGGGCGCACCGGAAAAGACGGAGGGAACATGGAAGCATATCGGTAAAAGGACCATCCCTGCTTCAACGCAGCATGCGGCTTTTGATAATGACTGCGGCTCCTATCTGCGTACACAGTTTACGACAGATGCCATGCGCGCGGCCGGCGGAAATCTGGCAGGCTTTGCGCAGTACATGGAAACAGATGAGAATGGTGTGATCACCCGAAGCGCGGCAGGCACAAACGGAAGCTACAGCTATGGAAAGGATACCGGCTGGCAGAAATTTTATGACAAAGGATATCGTTTATCGGTGCGTGACGGGGACAGGTATGCTCCCAGCGTCAATTGTCTGGAGGCCCATGACGAAGCCCCCACAGGCGGTGCCGGAGATCAGTTTATTTTATATCCCGTAACGGCGAATCCCGGAACCGACTATGCGAATTATTATGCAGACGATCAATATGTTTACGTACCTTATCGTTCTGCACAGATCGATATCCGGCCGGTTACGGGGAAGGATCATGAACAGAATTTTCTGATCGGCGCTTACATCAAAGTCCCGGTCAGGGAGTATTATGCAGCCATCAGGAAAAAAGACAATCAGGGAAATCTGATCAACAATGTTTCCTTTGATGTGTCTGTTGACGGGGAAGTGAGAAGCCGGGCACTGTATACGGGTTATTGCTATGACTGGAAGAGCGGACAATCAGCCAGACTGACGGATAAAAACATGAGAGGAATCGGCGTCCTCTCTTTTGGAAAAACAAAACCGGGAAAAGTAACCGTCACGGAGAACTGGAATGATCAGAGTGAGGGGCAGGGACAGTTGTGGGAGAGCATTTCGGCTTCAAAATCCTCTTCGGTAAAGTGGTCGGATTATGCCGAAAATCACGAATCCCGCGATGTGACTGTTTATGAAAGCATGGAAGAAGCAGTCTCTCATGCGGATGCTTTTACATGGGTTAATGTTCCGGAAACCATAGTTCCGAATCCTTTCTATGTGGCGATCCACAAGGTAGATGATGCAGGGCATCTTATGAAAAATGTATCCTTCGATATCGTTGCGGCGGGAAAGCTGAACGGAATGGATAAAACGGTAAGGTCACGGGTTTCAGCCACAAGCGGAATATGGACAGGCTGGTACGTGGATCTGTCCGGAAGCACTCCTCGCTTTACAGAGCTTACGAGTGAAAATGATCTCGGGATTACCGGAATTGACCGCCTGGGAACAGCCATCGCCTGCCTTGGCGAATGGGATACGCCTCCTGATGTGACGATAAAGGAAAACTGGGATTATGATCACCAGCTGACCGGTTTTTCCATGAAGCTCTATAAGTCAACCGGTGAGGAGGTTCCGGAAGCGGATTACCCGGTAGAGGGTTTTATCGATGAGGAAACGAGCCTTTCGGTAACACCGTTTGTGTCCGTGATGACAGCGTGGAATAACCGAAAATCCTTTACATTTATCAATTATCCTCAGGATAATCCCCCTCCTCCGCCACCGGAGCTGACACCGATCTTTATAGCCATCAAGAAGGAAGCGGAGAATCCGGAAGACGGTAAAATGTATCCTGTGAACGGAGTGACTTTCAGCATTTATACCGACCAGGAAGGTCATATCGCTGATGTTCCCACGGGCTTTTACTACGATAATATGGAGGTGATCCGGGAATGGCAGAACGACTGGCCGATCAAGACGTATGCGTATTCTACGGCTGAAGATCATGGGGATCATATCACCTACGATCCGGCAGACAGTGAACGGACTATCAAATATCATGCAGACGGTGAGGTGAAAAAAGCAACCCTTCTCAGGACAGATGGATGGTTGATCTGCTATGTGGGGGATTATAATGTGACATGGACAGAGGATCCGAATGATCCCAATTCCTTCTTCGTGGAAGGCTGGCCCACGATCTATGCCTATGAGACGAAGCGCACGGACAGAAGGTATGATTATGATCATTCGCTGATCATTCCGGAAATGGTGCTGGGCTATGATGAGGAAAGCGGAAAGGTAAAAACCAGGAAAATCAATCTGGATGATTATGAGATCGATACGCACAGAAGGATCAATCTGGAAGGATTTGAAAATCCGCCCAGATATCTGGAACGGTCACAGCTTCCCTCGGGAGTCTATCCGTATCTGCCGAATTATACCACCATACAGAATTATCTGAAGAGAACACTGAAGATATCCATGCGAAAAAGCTCCGCGCAAAATGACCTGATGCTTTCCATGGATGGGATTAAATACGGGTTATATTATTCTTCACAGAAATATCAGCGCTTTACCGAAGACTATACAGGCGGCAGAGCCAGGTATGAAGATAAATCGGAAACAGCCGTTGAGCCCATACTGATTGCAAGCTTTATCCTGGATAAAAAAGGAAATGTAAAGGCCATCGAGCCGGCGGACTTCAGAAGAGGGGAGCTGACGGATACGCTTCTCGGAATTGACGGAAAAAACCAGTATCCTTTTACAACCTATCCTTTCTGGAGTAATGAAGAGGTATATTTCAGCAGGCAGAAGGGGGATTATTACCCGATCGCCGGCAAAGGAGAATTTGAATATACAAAACCGACGATCACTTATGAAGGCGTTGTCGGAACGGATATGAAATACCTTCTTCTGCACCTTAATCCACAGGTGTCGTATAAAGAAGATAATAAGACAAAGTATATTCATACGGACATGGATGAAGCCCGCCGGAATATCCTTGCCGGGACCTTCTTCTTCCGGGAATTGGAGACGAACGAGAATTACGAACTGAATGACAGGATTTATGATACACCGGTGATCTCCGTCGATACCAGCGAATGTGTTTTTGACATCGAGGACGATCCGCTCTTTGCGGACAAGCCCGTTAAAATGCCGTATTTTGCCGCAGTCAGAAAAACGGATGAGGATGACAGACCGATCAACGGGGTACCCTTTGATCTCACCGTGAACGGAACAACGCTTAAGGGGAGTGCAGAACAGGGCGTGATCACCGGATCCGTATATAATTACGATAACGGTGAACGTCTGTCGGTGGCAACCTACAGACCGGGCACGGGTGAGAATCTGACAGACAAGGTCTCTTTTGCGCTTACGGATAAAGGAGATATCATCAGAAAAACCGAACTGTCCAGACAGGATGGCGTGGCTTTGATCTATCTGGGCGTATATAAAGAGGCACCCTCTGTTTCCGTGAAGGAAAACTGGACGGGGACTGCTGAGCAGGTGACCGGAAAAACAGCAGATAAAATCACAGTTATTCAGGTAAATGCGTCCGCCTTTGAGAAGGATCCGAATACCTGCGATCTTCCTGTCACCGGAGAAATATCTGAAGCAGTTTCAAATGTGAAAACCATCGTGAATGAGACGAATGGAAGTATCCGGGTGAAAAAGCTTCTCACACCCTCCAATATTAAGGGTGCCGATCCGACAGGAGCAGAGTATACCGTAACAGCGGATGAAGGACAGGGCTTTGCCTATTCCGGTGTCTGCATCATTCAAAAGGACGGAACATCAAATGTCCTGGAGGGCCTGAAGAAGGGCCGGTATTCCATCGTGGAGACAAAAGGACCGGGAGGAAAGAGTAAGGAAGAATCCGAATGGTTCTTTGATAAAACTGTTTATCATGTAGAAATCACCGGCGATGGGGGCGTGAAGACTGTTTCGTCGAGCATATCCCAGAAAGCAACCCAGGCGACCGTTCTTTCGACGGATACTCATAAACCCTGTGATTTTTATCTGTCCATCCGGAAATCTTCATCCAATCCGGATTATGAGCCGGATATGGCAGGAACGGCCTATGGCTTGTACTTCGGTTCCGTTGCGGAGGCAAACAGGGTGGGAACCATTATCATGGATCAGGACGGCCTGGCTCATTCCGTGACCGGAAATGACAACTGGAAGCATGTAGTTTATCGGTATATCGGAACGGAGAAGGAAAAACGAAAGGTGACCGTAAAGGGAGAACTTAAGGATACAGAGATCCTTTATCTTCACCTGCAAAGTGACGGTTCTGTCTCCGAGATTCCGGCGGGGACCTTCAAACTGAAGGAAATCCGGAATCATCAGAACTATGAACTGAATGAAGGAGTGTCGGATATTCCGGCCATTCCAAAGGATGAAAAACTTCTGCTGGATGCGGAAAGGGTTGATGTTCTTGCTGAGAAGCCGGTTTACGGAAGTATTCAGGTGAAAAAGAGTCTGCAGCCTTCTGATATACCAGGAGCCTCTCCTGCGGGAGCGGAATATACCGTTGTTGCTGAAGAGGGGCAAAGCTTTACCTATACCGGTATATGCAGGATCAAGGCGGACGGAACCTCTGATATTCTTCACGGGCTGCAGCCCGGAAGATACAGGGTTGAGGAAACAAAAGCTCCGGACAAGGGAAGCTGGGAACTGGATGATCATATCTACGTGGTCACCATCGCAGTGGATGGCGGAAGCAAAATCCTGAATGCGGAGCTTGTTACGGCTACAGCAAAGGATGCAACCATTGAGTCCGTAGATTATGCGCGCGGAGATCTTCGCCTTGTAAAGAGACAGGAAGACGGAGCTCCCATGGCGGGAGTCCATTTTATCATACGGAATACGGAAAGCGGTGAGTCAGTCGAGATTGTAACGGATGAGAATGGTTACTGGTCCAGTGAAAGCAGCTATGCTCTTCATTCATTCAAAACGAATGAAGCTGAGGCAAAAACAGGATGCTGGTTTTACGGTACAGGGAAGAAGGAAATGATCAACGATCATTACGGAGCTTTCCCTGCAGGGGAGTATACCGTGACGGAGAAGAATGCGAAAGGAAAACAGAAAGAGGATGCCATACACGTTGCCGTTACCGGTAAAGGCGTACAGGATGTGTATGATACCCGAAGGACGGATGACCGAAAAGAAATAACGGATATGGAGCTTCCGTCTCTGACATCAAAGGCAGTGATCCTGACAGAGGCGGGAGAAGCAAAGGAAGCATCTCCGATGCCGGGACTTACCGTAAGGGATACGGTCAGCTATACAAATCTGCGGGCGGATACGGACTATACACTTGCAGGCCGGCTGATGCGGATCAATAAAGACGGAACACTGACAGAAGTAAAAACCGGGGCAAAGACGTTCCATACGCCGGCTTCCTATGCAAAGTCCGGGTACGGAGTCTGCGGAACGGCAGAGATGGTATTTAAGGATGTAGACTTCTCGTCCGCAGCAGGAACACAGTTTATTGTCTTCCAGAGAGTATATCTGGGGTCTCCGGCTGACGGTTTCACGTCCTACAGGGATGCATTTCCGGACAGCAATAATGATGTGGTTGTATTCCCGCTGGTTCATGAAGATGTGAAGGATAAGGACCAGACGATTACTGTTCTGGGAAAACTATGTGTTCATAAAATACTGAATGTGGAAGGGGATCCATCAGGAGCGGAGTACACGGTAAAGGGTGTGACGGATCCGGAATTTCGAACGGTACTTTCCATTGGTGCTGACGGCTTTTCGGAAAGCGTTGCGCTTCCCTTCGGGTCCTATACCGTAAGGGAAACAAAGCTTCCGTCCAGGGGTGAATGGGCCATGGACGGGAATACCTATACTGTGGAGATCGCTCTGAACAAGGGAGAAGCTACGATCGGATCTTCCCTAAAGGGAGAAGCCGGATCGGCAACGATTGTTTCAAATGAAGTGGCCAGGACATTTGTCACGCTGAAAAAGAGATCAAAAGATGAAACAATTGTCCGGAACAATCCGAATTATTCCCTGGCCGGGGCAGAGTATCAGCTTTTTGCGTCAGAGGCGGATGCAAAGGAGGCGTTGGAGAAAAAGGATTATTCATCCGCTCTGGGGACATGGATCACCGATGAGGATGGTAATACCGATCTGATCGAGGTGACTGACTGGATGAAGGGTGCGGATGAGAAAGCCTTCTATGTTGTGGAGTCTGCAGCAGCCAGAAACTACCTGCGCAGTACGGAAATCACCGGAATCATGGTTAAAAAGGATAATCTGCGAAATTCTCCAGCATGCTTTATTGTGGAAGATGAGCCTGTCAGGGTACCGGCGGAGGCGGTGATCCGGAAGATAGACCGGCTGACGGGAGGTACAAACACTGCAAAGGGAAAGACTCTGGAAGGTGCTTCCTTTACCATTGCTTATTATGCGTCTGATATCACGGCTTCCGGACCTGTGGGAGATCCTGTTTTTACCGAGACTTTTGCGGCAAAGAAGGATGAGGATTACCGGATATCCTTCAGCAGGACACTTCCGCTGGGCTTTCTGGTGATCAGGGAGATTCGGCTTCCGGAGGAGTACACGAAGGAGGGCGCGGAGATAACGGCAGACGGAAAGAAGGCTACAGAGCCCATCGTAATCCGGCTTTCCGGAACCTATCAGAATGATCATGCAGTCTTTACTCCGGAGTATACGCTGGCTGATGGCAAGAAGCTTTCATCATTGGAGGTGATCTGGGAGAATACACCGATCCGCGGCAATATTGATCTTGTGAAGAAGAGTCTCGCAGGAGAAGGAATGGCCGGTGTTGAGTTTGAGATCAAAAATAAAGAAACCGGCGAAAGCCATATTCTTGTCAGTGATGAGAAAGGAAGAGCGGCAACCGGGACCGATACAGATTCTTCCGTCTGGTTTTCTCTCGGGGAAGAAGGAGACATCAGGCCGAAGGATGGTTTTGCGGCATTGCCTCTCGGAACCTATATCGTGACGGAGCTGCGCTGTGCGGCCAATGAAGGGTATCAGTTGAATGCACCGGTTGAAGTAACGCTGACGGCAGATCAGCCGGAAGCACATCTTGCAACAGCAGTGGCTGAAGAGGATGGTATGACATACTTTTATAATGTCCCGAATCCTGTGATCCGGACACTGGCAAAGGCAGCTTCCACAGATTCGAAGACCATGCCCCAGAGCGGTGAAAAGGGGGAAACCATCCTGGATACCGTCAGCTATGATTTCCTGCGGGAGAATACCACGTATACTCTTGTGGGAACGCTTATGGTAGCGGATCACCGGACCGGTTCGGTTTACGCATATCCGAAGGACGGAAAGCCATATCGGATTACAAAGTCCTTTACGACAGAGAAAGGATATGAGAAGTCCGTTTATGAAAAGTCCGGAAGGGTTGAGATGGAATTTACGGATATTTATCCGGAGAATTATGAGGGTTGTTCATTCGTTGTGTTCGAGAAGCTGTATTACGGAACGAATACCGAAACGGCGGATCAGTATGAGGAGATTGAAGATAATGAGATTTTCCCGATTGAACATACAGACATTCATGACGCGGACCAGACTGTGGAGGTGGCTGATATTCAGACCCATGCAAAGGATTCCTGCCGGGAGCATATTGCGAGACCGGAAGGGACCGTTACCATCGTCGATGCCGTAAGCTATACAGGTCTTACTGTGGGGGAAACCTATACCATAACAGGAGATCTGCATGTGACAGGATATACATGGAAGGATGCGGACGGAAAGGAGATAAAAAACACAGAAACAGATGAACCGCTGAAGGATAAGGAGGGTCATGTGATCACGGCTTCCGAGACCTTTACGGCAACAACATCTGCGGGAATAAGAGAGCTTGGCTTTACTGTCGATGCGGACCTTTTACAGGGACAGAGTGTCGTAGTCTTCGAGAATCTGTATTATAAGGAAATGCGGATTGCCTTTCATGCGGATCTTCGGGATGAGAATCAGACGATCCATTTTCCGAATATCCATACTACGCTGTTCCGGGAGGGAACAGAAGACTGGGCAGAGGATTTCGACGAAAATGACATAACCAAAAAAACAGTGGCAGATGAGGCATCCCGGGAAGTGATGGCTGCGGAGAACGCGGTAGTGATCGATCGCATCCGTTATCATAATCTTCTGGCGAACCGTACCTACCGGATCTATGGTGTGCTGATGGATAAGACCACGGGACAGAAGCTGGTAGACGCGGACGGGAAAAATGTGGAGGTTAATACAACCTTTACCACACCCAGCGTGGACGCCGTGCCGGATCAGACATCACCGAATTCGGCAAAGTATGTAACAGAAGACGGAGTCATTCTGGATATGTCAGCGGATCATGGGAATTATACGGTAGATGGATTTGTCAAAGTACAGTTTCCCGCTTTTGATGCACGCAATCTTGCCAACCATACTGCCGTAGCCTTTGAGGAAATCCGGCTTCTGACAGAAGAAGGGGAGATCCTTGTGGCGGAGCATAAGGATATGGATGACAGTGATCAGACAGTCCGTTTCATTGAGATCGGAACGAGGGCAGAGGTAAAGGAAACAAAAACACAGCTGCTCAACGCAAAAGGAGAAACAACGATCATTGATACGGTAGAGTATCATAATGTGGTTCCCGGAAAGACGTATTCCATGGAGGCTGCTCTGGTCGTTTCCAATGATAAATCCGGCTATTATAAAGAAGGTGACCGGCTGAAGGATACAGAGGGGAACGAGGTAAAGGCTGTGATATCCTTCATACCGGATCAGGCGGACGGGACGATAGATGTTCCGGTTACCTTTAAGGGACATTTCACGCCGGAAATGAATGTGGTATGCTTTGAGACCATGCGAAATGAGAAGGGGCTTGTGGTTGCGGCTCATAACAGCATTTCCGATGGAAATCAGACGGTATATAAAATGGCCATCGGAACCTATGCAACGGTAGATGGCTGCAAGACGGTATCTGCTGATGGAAGGGTGAACGTATCGGACAGGGTGGAGTACAGAAACCTGATCCCCGGACTAACCTATGAGGTGACCGGTGTTCTGATCCGGAAATCGGACGGCCGGGAGATCATGATAAATGAAGAAAGGAGCGCTGCAGGGTCCACCACCTTTACACCGGACAAAGCCAACGGTTTTGTGACGGTTGACTTCCCGGAATTTGATGCATCCGGTCTGAAGGGAGATGCGCTGGTGGTTTTCGAGTATATGTATGTGATCGCAGATGACGGTCATAGGGCGATGGTTGCATACCATGAAGATCTGTCGGATGAGGATCAGACCATTACCTTCCCGGAGATCCATACCGCCCTGTACCGTGCAGATGCATCTGAATGGGCGGAAGACGATTCAGCCAGGGAGGTGATGGCGGAAGAAAATGCAAAAGTAGTGGATAAGGTGACTTACGCCGGCATTCCGGCAGACAGTGAGTATCAGCTGAAGGGAATCCTGATGGATAAGGAAACCGGAAAGCCTGCACTGGATGCGGAAGGGAAGGAGATTCGGAGTGGGGCTGTATTCAGGACAGCTGCTTCTGCCGACGGACAGGCAGGCGGAACCGCAGATGTGATATTTACCTTTGACGCAGGTGATCTGGCAGGACACACACTGGTAGCTTATGAGGAGCTCTATCTGATCCGGAAAGGACAGGAGGACATCCTGATGGCCGAGCATAAGGAACTCAATGACCAGGATCAGACTGTCCGGTTCATAAAGATCGGAACGAAGGCGGAAACAGAAACCGGAACACAGGTATTCTCTACTGCGGGTGAGACAACGGTTTATGATACGGTAACATATCATAACGTGAAGCCGGGTAAGGAGTATACCATGACGGCAACACTGATGGTAACAGGAGATATCACCGGTTATGATCAGAGCGGGCAGAAGCTCACGGATGCTGCCGGAAATGTGATTACCAGAACCGTTACATTTGTACCGGAGGACACGGACGGAACCATGGTAGTCCCGATTACCTTCAGCGGATATCTGATACCGGAAATTCGGATCGTTGCATTCGAAACCATGCGGAATGACAAGGGTCTTACGGTAGCAGTTCATAATGATATTACGGACAGAGATCAGACAACCTATGTGGTTAAGATCGGAACGGCAGCCAATGTAAATGACCGCCGAGAGGCACTGGGAACGACCGGAGTCATTGTAAATGATGCGGTTATGTACAGTAATGCGGTTCCGGGACTCAGCTATATGATCAGAGGTATCCTGATGGATAAGGAGTCAGGGAAACCTGTAGTCATCAACGGAAAGGAAGTGACTGCGGAGAAGAGTTTTGTTCCGCAGTATGCGAACCGCTATGAGATGATCCGGTTCCCAGAGATTGATGCCACAGCCCTGCGGGGAAAGGATATCGTGGTATTTGAAAAAATGTATCTTGTGGTAAATGACGAGGCCGGAAGCAGACTCGAATATGAAGTGGCAAAGCACGAAGACCTGAATGATGAAGGCCAGACCATCAGCTTCCCGGAGATCGGAACCAGCGTAAGGGATGAGGCGGATGGAGACCGAGTCCTTCGGGAAAATGAAACGGCATCGATCATTGATACGGTAACCTATCAGAATCTCAGTCCCGGTGACCGGTATACCGTTAAGGGATATCTGGTTTACGGGTCGGACGGAGAAAGTGTCCTGCAGAACGGAGTACCCGTGACCGGAGAAGCATCCTTTACGCCGGATGCGGAGAACGGAAGCGTGGAGGTGAACTTCCGCTTTGAAACAAAGGGAATGAAGGAAAACAGGCTTGTTGTTTTTGAGGAGATTTACAGTGATTCGGGGGAACTGGTAGGAGAGCATAAGGATCTGACCGATGAGAATCAGACGATCCTGATCGAGCAGGTTTCACCGAAGAAAAAGAAGACTCCGAAAACCGGAGATGATACCCCGATTCTGTTCCTTCTGGCACTGATGCTGTCATCCGTAAGCTGTGCAGTCCTCGTGATGAGGAAAAAAAGAAAGGAACGCATGAAGCAGGATGGGAAGCAATAAGAAAAATCAATGAGAGAGTAAACAGGAAAAAAGCCGGAAAAGGAGAAAAAGTAAAGAAATGATTGACAAATCACATCCTGAGGTGATATAACAGAGTCAAACAGGATTAGCACTCACCACAAGAGAGTGCTAACAATTCTCTGAAAGACAGAAAGGATGTGATTGTATGAAGCTGGAGAATTATACAAAAAAATCTTTGGAAGCCATAGAGCTGACTCAGAAGCTGGCCGATAAATACGGGCAGCAGGAGCTGCAGGCGGAGCATTTGCTGCTGGCCCTTCTTTCGATCGATGACAGTCTGATCGTGAAGATCCTGTCAAAACAAGGAGTCGATGTGACTGCCTTCCGACAGGAAGCAGAGGGGCTGGCAGGCGGGCTTCCCCGTGTGAACGGTTCATCTCAGGAACAGTATCTTGGAAATGATCTGCGGAAGACGCTGTCGGATGCGGAGGATCAGGCAAAGAAGATGGGTGATCAGTACATTTCCGTGGAACACCTTTTTCTGGGCCTGATCCGTCATGGCAGCACGTCTGTTAAGCAGCTTCTGAAGAAGTACAATGTGAAGGAATCCGAATTCCTGAATGTGGTGAACGGTCTCAGGGACGGTCGGACGGTACAGTCGGATAATCCGGAGGACAGCTATGATGCCCTGGAGAAATACGGAACCAGTCTGGTTCAGAGAGCCAGGGAGCAGAAGCTGGACCCCGTGATCGGAAGAGACACGGAGATCCGGAATATCATTCGGATTCTATCCCGGAAGACCAAGAATAATCCCGTACTGATCGGTGATCCCGGCGTAGGCAAAACGGCAGCCATCGAAGGACTGGCTCAGCGTATCGTGAAGGGAGATGTGCCGGATTCCTTAAAGGACAAGGAGATATTCTCGCTGGATATGGGTTCGCTGATAGCCGGTGCAAAGTACCGGGGCGAGTTTGAAGAGAGACTGAAGGCAGTTCTGGATTCCGTAAAGAAGTCAGACGGACGGATCATACTCTTCATAGACGAGCTTCATACCATAGTCGGTGCCGGCAAGACAGAGGGATCTCTGGATGCAGGAAATATGCTGAAGCCCATGCTGGCCCGTGGCGAGCTGCACTGCATCGGTGCTACGACTGTGGATGAGTATCGGAAGTATATCGAAAAGGATAAGGCGTTGGAGCGGCGGTTCCAGCCGGTTATGGTGAATGAGCCTACAGTAGAGGATACCATTTCCATATTGAGAGGGATCAAGAACCGGTATGAGGTCTTTCATGGTGTAAAGATCGCGGACGGGGCGCTGGTATCTGCGGCAACTCTGTCGAACAGGTACATTTCCGACCGTTTCCTGCCGGATAAGGCCATCGACCTGGTGGATGAAGCATGTGCCATGATCAAGACGGAACTGAATTCCATGCCGGCGGAGCTGGATGAGATCTTCCGGAAGATCATGCAGCTGGAGATCGAAGAAGCGGCACTGAAAAATGAAGAAGACAATCTCTCGAAGGAGAGACTATCCGTGCTTTCCGGGGAACTGGCGGAGCTGCGTGAAAAAGCGGCTTCCATGAAGGCTACCTGGGAGCAGGAGAAAAATGAAGTGGAGCGTGTATCTCAGATTCGTGAAGAGATCGAGCAGACAAAGGACGGCATTCAGATCGCACAGAGAAAATATGATCTGGCCAAGGCGGCTGAACTCCAGTACGGTAAGCTGCCGGCTCTTCAGAAGGAATTGGAAGCACTGGAGGATAAGATCGGCCGGGAAGGCAGGCAGATGCTGCATGAAACCGTGACCGAGGATGAGATCGAGAAGATCATTTCCAAGTGGACAGGAATTCCGGTAGCGAAGCTTTCGGAGAGTGAGAGATCGAAGACTCTTCATCTGCCGGAGGAACTGCATAAGAGAGTTGTGGGACAGGATACGGCTGTCAGTCTGGTTTCCGACGCGATCCTTCGTTCACGTGCAGGGATCAAGGATCCGACGAAGCCCATAGGTTCCTTCCTGTTCCTGGGGCCCACCGGCGTGGGCAAAACGGAACTGGCCAAGGCTCTGGCAGAAGCGCTTTTCGATGATGAGAACAGCGTGGTCCGGATTGATATGAGTGAATATATGGAGAAGCACAGTGTAGCCCGGCTCATCGGAGCGCCTCCGGGATATGTGGGCTATGATGAGGGCGGTCAGCTGACGGAAGCGGTACGGCGGAAGCCTTATGCGGTTGTGCTTTTCGATGAGGTGGAGAAGGCCCACCCTGACGTGTTCAATGTGATGCTGCAGATCCTGGATGACGGGCGGATCACGGACTCCAAGGGCAATACCGTGGATTTCAAGAATACCATTCTGATCATGACCTCCAATATCGGCTCCCAGTATCTGCTGGACGGCATCGGAGAAGACGGAGAGTTTCTGCCGGATACCGAGCAGAAGGTGATGGGAGATCTGCGGAATTATTTCCGTCCGGAATTCCTGAACCGGCTGGATGAAACCATCCTCTTCAAGCCTCTTTCCGAGAAGGAGATCGGTTCCATCGTGGAGCTGCTGCTGGCAGATCTGAACAAGAGGCTGGCGGATAAGGAACTGAAGGTGGAGCTTACCGATGCGGCTAAAGAAGAGGTGGTACGTAAGGGCTATGACCCGATCTACGGAGCCCGTCCACTGAAGCGTTATCTGCAGAAGAATGTGGAGACACTTGTGGCCAGAGCCATCCTGCAGGGAAGTCTGCGAATGGGTGACACCATAACCATTGATGCGGAAAACGGAGAACTGATCGTAAAGTGATAGAGAGGCGCATTTTACAGGGTAAGAAAAAGGCGCATTTTACAGGATAAGAAAAAAGCGTATTTTTACAGGATAAGAAAAAAGCGTATTTTACAGGGTAAGAAAAAAGGGCATTTTATAGGGTAAGAAAAAGGTTGCATTTTTACCGAAAAAGAAGTAGAGTATAGTTTAGTGGCTTTTTGCACTTTAATGCGCTAAAGCGTTCTGGACTTTATTTTGAAGGCGGTGTGGTTATGACGAAGTTGTGACATCTGTAGCGCACCGACCGAAGTGCCGCCGAACCTGTGTGAGGGGGCAATATCTTTTATACAAGGAGAAAAATGCAATGAAGAAGTTTTTCCAACCGGAAATCGAGACCATGCCGGTCGAAAAGATCAAGGAACTGCAGGCGGAACGCCTGGTAAAGCAGGTCGCGTATGTGTATGCAAACAATAAGTATTACCATAAGCTGATGGATGAGAAGGGCGTAAAGCCCGAGGATATCAAAGGACTGGAGGATCTGCATAAGCTTCCGTTCCTGACCAAGAATGATCTCCGTGAGGCTTATCCCTACGGACTTCTTTCCTGCCCGACGAAGGACTGTGTGCGTATCCAGTCCACCAGCGGCACCACAGGACGTCGTGTAGTGGCCTTTTATACTCAGCATGATCTGGATCTCTGGGAGGATTGCTGCGCAAGGGCCCTGGTTGCTGCCGGAGCATCCGAGGATGATGTGGTTCAGGTATGTTACGGTTACGGACTTTTTACCGGTGGCCCGGGACTTCACGGGGGTTCTCACAAGGTAGGAAGTCTGACCATCCCCATGTCTTCCGGAAATACCGAGCGTCAGATTCAGTTTATGCGGGATCTGGATACCACCATCCTTTGCTGTACACCTTCCTATGCGGCTTATCTTGCGGAGCGTCTCTATGAGATGGGTTGCACCAAGGATGACATTCGTCTGAAGGCAGGTATTTTCGGCGCGGAGCCCTGGACCGAGGAAATGCGCCATGAGATCGAAAGCAAGCTGGGAATCAAGGCTTATGATATCTACGGTCTGACCGAGATTTCCGGGCCGGGTGTCTCCTTCGAATGTGAGGAGCAGTCAGGCATGCACATCAATGAGGATCATTTTATCGCAGAGATTATTGATCCGGAGACGGGAGAGGTGCTTCCGGAAGGAACAGAGGGCGAGCTTGTGTTCACCAGCATCACCAAGGAGGCATTCCCGCTGATCCGGTATCGAACCAGAGACCTTTGCATACTGTCCCGTAAGCAGTGTTCCTGCGGACGGACTCATATCAAGATGTGCAAGCCGAAGGGCCGCAGTGATGATATGCTGATCATCCGCGGAGTAAATGTATTCCCGTCACAGATTGAAACTGTACTTCTGAAGGAAGGCTATACGCCGAATTACCAGATCCTGGTTGATCGTATCGGCAATGAGGATACCTTTGAGATCAATGTGGAATTGTCTCAGGAGCAGTATGCATCGTTGAAGGATGACGATTTTACAAAGGCCGAGAAGAAACTGGTATCCGCGATGGTTGCCATGCTGGGCATCCGTCCCCGCATTCACCTGCTTGCGCCTCACAGTGTGATACGGAGTGAAGGCAAGGCGGTTCGTGTAGTGGATAAGCGAAAGCTGCACGATTAAGAAGCATGGACTTTGTTGAACATAAGACAGCTTGAGGAGCATAGCAGTTTGATGATAAAAATCAGAAACAGAATACTGACAGGAGGATTGCTTTTCCTCTTTGCATTGGGGGCATGGTCTGACCATGCCCTTGCTGCGTCTTCCCCCAATGGATTCTGGGAAAAGCATAACGGAAAATGGTATTATTCAAGTAACGGAGGGGAATACCTTACCGGCTGGCTTCGGATTGGGAAGGACCGGTACTTTCTGAATAAAAGCGGTTCCATGGAGACCGGCTGGAAATGCATATCCGGAAACTGGTACTTCTTCGGAAGAGACGGGAGGATGGGGACCGGCTGGAGGTGCATATCCGGAAAATGGTATTATTTTGATGATCAGGGAATCATGCAGACCGGCTGGCTGGAAAGTGACGGAGATACATATTTCCTGAACAGCTACGGGTACATGGTGGCCGGATGGAGCAAGATCGGTGAAAACTGGTATTTCTTTAATGAATCCGGAATCCTGCAGCGGGATACACTGATTGACGGGCAGTATGTGGATGAGAATGGTATCTGGCTAAAGGATGTACCGCGTTCCCGGCGACTTAACGTGGAGTGTATTTATCAGAAACCCGAGCTTCCCAATGGCTGCGAAGTGACATCTCTCTCCATGGTGCTGCGATATATGGGCTTTCCGGTGGATAAGAAAATGCTCTCGGATCAATATCTGCCGAAGGGTTCTTCCGGGAAGGTTACTCCCTATGAGGCTTTTATCGGCAATCCGAGCAGCGTAAATGGGTGGTACTGCTTCAGCCCGGTGATCGTGAAATGTGCCAACAGCTATCTGCAAAGTGTCCGGGCGGATAAAGAAGCCGTGGATCTGTCGGGAAGCTCCTTCGAAGCTCTTTTCCGGGAAGTGGATCATGGACGGCCGGTTATTATCTGGGGAACTCTTGGTATGGGAAGCCCGAAATATAACGGCAGCTGGAATGTGAGGGGAACGATCTGCAAGCGATTAATCAATCTTCATTGCTTCGTACTGACGGGGTATGATCTGGATCGGGATCTGGTCTATCTATCCGATCCGCTTGCAGGAAACCGGACATTCAGATTAAGCACCTGCCGGAAATGTTATGAACAGCTGAATTCACAGGCTGTTGTGATCCGGGACAGGAAATGACAAAATACCTTTTGCCCCCGGCATCATAATATGCAGAAAAAACACCATCCCTACCGGGGGATGGTGTTTTTTTGTGGTAAGGGAATACCCTTGCCTGTACGAATGTTGTTTTCGTTTTTCGGCTTCCTTTGATTATTTGGAAACCTTCTTTACCAGGTACACGAACTCTGCCTTGAAATCGTCTTCCATTATCTCAGGAATGGACTTCAGGCGGTCATAAATCTCCTGGTAGCTGGCTGTTCCGCTGTACTCGGATTTCCGGAGCAGCATTCCGAATTCTGCCACACCTGCTGCGAAGGAGGTGTCATCATCCATCTCTTCCCTCAGCATTTCTTCGGTTACCGGGTAGGTGAGAAGCTTGCTTTCCGATGCATCCGGCTCCTTGTAGCGAATGTTGACTGCCAGCAGTTCATTGGTAAGAGCGCTTGCCTTTTCGGTATTGTCATTTCCGTAACGGCTCTCTACCTGCGGGATGGAGAGGGCGGAATCTGTGGGAACGATCTCGTAAAGCACGGTTACTGTCTGGCCGGAACCAACTTCACCGCCATCCTTCTTGTCATTTGCAAAATCCTCAGCTGCCATTGCCCTGTTCTCATAACCGATCAGACGATATCCCTTTACCTTCTCGGAATTGAATTCTACCTGGAACTTCACATCCTTTGCTACGGTGTAGAGAGTGGACCACATTTCATCCTTCAGCACGCGTGTTGCTTCTGCGGTGCAGTCGATATAGGAGTAGTTTCCGTTCCCGTGATCCGCAAGCGCTTCCATCTTATTGTCCTTGTAGTTACCGGTCCCGAAACCGAGGCAGGAGAGGAAAACGCCGGTTTCTCTTTTTTCCTCCACCAGACTGATCAGACCGGCTTCGGAGGAAACTCCTACATTCAGATCACCATCGGTGGCAAGGATGATGCGGTTGTTTCCGCCTTTGATGAAGTGCTTTTCGGCAATCTCATATGCTTTTTTGATTCCGCCTTCACCGTTCGTGCTTCCATATGCCTGCAGGGAATTTACGGCCTTTTTGATCTTTTCCGTATCGGATCCCTTTGCTCCTTCGAGAACCACTTCTTCACTTCCGGCGTAGGTTACAATGGACACGGTATCCTCGGGCTTCAGGTTATCCGCAAGGATTGAGAAAGCCTTCTGCGCAAGGGGAAGTTTGTCGTTATCAAACATGGAGCCTGAGGTGTCGATCAGGAAGACAATGTTGGATCCTCCCTTTGGCGTGATCTCTTCTGCTTTGACACCTACGCGGAGGAGAAGAGTATCCTTGTTCCAAGGGCACTTTGTCAGAACGGTGGTGACGCCGAATTTATTTCCGTCCTCCGGTGCCGCGTAATCATAGTGGAAATAGTTGATCATTTCCTCGATCCGGATGGCAGTTTCGTCGATGCCGAATCCGTCATTTTCGAAAATGCTACGCCTCAGGTTGGTATAGGTCGCGGTATCCACATCCGCACCGAAGGTGGAATAAGGACTGGTGAAGACGGAGAGAAAACCGGATTCTTTGACCGGATTATAATCCTCCGTATTCCAGTCTACAGGTTCGCTCCAGCCGGGAACCGGTTCATAGCAGTAACTGTCATCGCAGGATTCCATTGCTGATTCGTACATAACCACCCCATTTGTCGCTCCGCTTTTTGTGTAGGAACGGAAGCCGTCGCGCATATCGAGCTGCGGGTTGTAAAGGCCGTCATACAGAGCACCGACCTGCTCGATCCTTTTTTCAATCTCGACATCGGTATAGGTATGGGTGTATGCCAGAATTTTCTCGGTTGCCGTCTGTCCGGTCTGCAGACCGGTTATAGATGCGGGCTGCTCACCGCATCCGGTAAGCAGTATGCAGGAAGTGAGCAAAAGAGCTGCTCTTTTTTTCAGGGAACGCTGTAATCCTCTCATCTTCATAGAAAACCCTCCTAAAGTGTATTTTTCCATCTGTGTTTTTGTGCTGTTGATTAGGGTACGGACGGGGAAAAAGATTTTATGGAAAAAAATTTATCTTTTTTTTCGACCACTTGAAAAAAGCTTTTTTTCTCAGTACAATTCAAAGGACAATCGTTTTTTGGGAAAGAAGCTCCGGGGGAAACCCGGATGGAAGGGAGCGGAAGATGCGTTATCTTATGACAGGAAAGCAGGCGGCGGAGATTGACCGCTTTACCATAGAAGAGATCGGTGTGCCGCAGCTCGTTCTGATGGAACGGGCTTCTCTTGCCGTAGCTGAGGAAGTGACCGCATTGGTTGATGACCGGAAAAAAGATCGTATCCTTGTGGTGGCGGAAAGCGGAAATAACGGCGGAGACGGTGTGGCTGCCGCACGGATCCTGCACCAGAGAGGTTATCGTGTGGAAATATGGGCGCTGAACGGGATAAACCGAAGGTCGGAGGCATATGAGAAACAGGTGGATCTGGCCGGGAAAGCAGGAGTCCCCTTTGTTACGATCGGAAGCTCACCGGAACAGACAGCTGAAAAGGATACCGGAATATCTCCGGAAGATCAACAGAATAATTCCGGATATCGCGTGATTATGGATGCCATCTTTGGCGTCGGACTCACCCGTGAGGTTAAGGGAGTGCAGCGGGATGCAGTGGAATGGATCAACCGGCAGAGAGAAGAGTATGGGGCGGAAGTACTGGCAGTGGATATCCCCACGGGTATTTCTTCGGATAACGGAGATGTGCTGGGAACGGCGGTCCATGCAGACCGGACAGTCACCTTCGGTTTCGAAAAGGTAGGAATGCGCTTCGCTAAGGAAAGCTGCGGAAAGGTATCCGTAAAGGAGATCGGCTTCTTCCTTCCGGCCGGATCGGCCGGTAATGGCAGAGGAATGGAAGAAGCTCCTTCCAAAAAAGAGGATTCGGAGAGAGCCGGTGGCAGGGAACTGTATTACACCTATGAGAAGGAGGATATACGGACACTCCTTCCCGTACGAAGCATGGATGGAAATAAGGGAAGCTTCGGACGTGTGCTGGTGATCGCCGGATCAAAGGACATTTCCGGTGCCGCTTATCTGGTGGCGGAAGCAGCGTATCGTATGGGGTGCGGTCTGGTAAAGGTGGTGACCCATGAAAGTAACCGCACAGCGCTTCAGAAGCTGCTTCCGGAGGCGTTGCTGCAATGTTATGATGACACGGAAAAAAATGCAGAGGGGCTGGGAGAGGCAATCCTTTGGGCGTCTGCCATCATTATCGGACCGGGAATTGGAAGGACGGAAACGGCACGGAATATGCTGGAAAAGGTGCTCCGGGAAGCAGTCTGTCCTGTGGTCGCGGATGCGGATGCCGTCAATCTGCTTGCAGAGCATACGGAGCTTCTTACGCCCGGGAAAAGACAGCTGATCCTGACGCCCCATATGCTGGAAATGACCCGTCTTACGGAAAAAACGTTTCATCCGGAACGTAATGCATTGGAAAGGCTGAGGAAGGAACGGATCCGCATTGTCAGGGAAACGGCAGAGAGGTATCAGGCAACAGTTGTTCTGAAGGACGCGTGTACGGTGGTGGCGGATGCCGGCGCATCCGGGATTTATTTCAATTCCTCTGGGTGTGATGCCATGGCGAAGGGTGGAAGCGGAGATGTGCTGACCGGTGTGATCGCGGCACTTATTGCACAGGGGATGACAGTGGCCGGGGCGGCACGCCTGGGGGTTTATCTCCACGGCCTTGCCGGAGAGAAGGCTGCAGAGCTGCTTGGAAGCTACAGTGTCCTGGCAGGTGACCTGATCCGGATGCTGCCCGAGACATTCAGATAGGGCGGGGCTCTGATATCGCAGAGGCTCATTACAAAAAAAGAACTGCCATTGTGACAGTTCTTTTTTTAGCTTACATTATTTCTTGGCACCGCACTTGTTGCAGATCTTTTTGCCGGTCTTCTTGTAGTGACCTTCCGAGATCACCTTCTCATACCAGTGACCATTCTCATTTCCGTCAGCATCGACCTCATCAACAACCCAGATCCTTTCTTTTTCTTCCGGAACCCAAACCTTCTCATCTACCCATACATGATCACAGGCAGGTGCTTCCGTTGCTTTCTCGGTGGGCTTTTCGGTCTTCTTCTCGGTAGCCTTCTCTGTCGTCCTCCGCTGAGTTGCCCTTTCGGTCTTCTTCTCAGTCTTCTTTTCAGTCTTCTTCTCGGTAACCTGCTCGGTTGTCGATTCCGTCTCCGTTACAGACTCGGTTTCCGTCTCGGTCTGTGTAACGGATTCCGTCTCGGTCGGCGCCTCCGTTTCCGTCGGCTTCTCGGTTTCTTTTTCCGTTGGCTTTTCCGTTACAGTGGGAGCCTCCGTGGGAGCTTCCGTCGGAGCTACCGTCGGGACCTCGGTCAGAGCTTCGCTGGCAGGGGACTGCGCATCCGACTTGGTCTTTCTGTTGGTAAAATAATAACTGTAGCCGTATATTTCCAACCCGAATATCACAAGCAATGCTATCGTTGAAATGATGATGATCTTCTTATTCTTCATGACATCCCTCCTCCGGGTTCTTCCTCGGATCAGATAATGATCCGGGATCCATATTCGACAAAAATGTATATCATTCAAAGACCGAAGCATCTCCTCACTGAGTCGGGAGATCTTTCGCTTCGCAAGGTATCTCTCGTATTATAGCATATTCCTGACGGTATCACCATTCTTTTTTACGCAAAATATGTTTCCATTTTTTGTGAAGAAAATGTGAAAATGCTTCATTCCGCATATACCATGTGGTATCATCACTTTTTACATTTTGCAGGTGGATACATTTCGGAGACGGTGTTTTGCTTGGCAATGCCAATCATCATTTTCAGGAATTTGAGTATCGCTAAAAAAGGACAGTATGAACAGTATGGAATCCGGACAATTGAATAAAAAGCCGTTCCTTCGCCGCTATTTTGGAGATAAGGCCTTCTATAAAATGGTTCTCGGTGTTGCCGTTCCGATCATGATTCAGAACGGCATCTCTAATTTTGTGAGCCTCCTGGATAATATCATGGTGGGGCAGATCGGAACGGAACAGATGTCAGGTGTAGCCATCGTGAACCAGCTGATCTTCATTTTCTTTCTGTGCATGTTCGGCGGCCTTTCGGGAGTGGGAATCTTTACGTCCCAGTATTACGGCTTCAAAGACGATGAGGGCATCCGCCATACCTTCCGTTATAAATTCTGGCTGGGACTGATCATCGTCCTTGTGGCAGGCACCGTTCTTTTCTTCTTCGGTTCGCAGCTCATTTCCCTTTATCTCGAAGGAAATGAAGAGGGGGTAGATCCTGTGGCGGCACTGGGTTACGGAAAGGATTATCTGATGGTGATCCTGATCTCGCTGCCGGCGATCTTCGTAGGACAGCTGTATTCCAGTACCTTAAGGGAGTGCGGGATGACGCGGATTCCCATGCTGGCCGGTGTAAGCGCGGTAGTTGTCAATCTGGCATTAAACTATCTGCTGATCTTCGGTCATTTCGGCTTTCCGAAGCTGGGGGTTGTGGGAGCGGCCATCGCGACTGTGATCTCCCGTTATGTGGAAATGCTGATCGTGATGATCTGGTGTATTCGGAATAAGACACGATGCCCCTTTTTCCGGGGCATTTTCCGGACGCTGAAGGTTCCGGGCCATTTGGTGGCCAAGTTCTTTCGGACGGGTATGCCCATCCTGGTCAATGAGGGACTGTGGTCAGTGGGGGTTGCCATGCTGGCTCAGGCATACAGTATCCGCGGCATGAATGTGGTGGCCGGACAGAACATAGCGTCTACCATTAATAACATTTTTAATGTGGTCTTTATCGCCATGGGTGATGCGGTGGCCATCCTGGTAGGACAGGCGCTGGGCGCGGGCGAGCTGGAGAAGGCAAAAGACTGGGCGCGCAAGCTGATCATGGCCGGTATCATCAGCGGTCTGGTCATGGGATGCGCCATGCTTTTTACGGCAAGCGGATTTCCGAAGCTGTATAATACAAATGAACAGGCCAGGGATATCGCATCCATGTTCATTATCGTGCAGGCGGTAGCCATGGTGAAGGACGCCTTTTTGCACTGCAGCTATTTCACCCTTCGTTCCGGCGGAAAGACCATCATCACCTTCCTTTTCGACAGTGTTTTCATGCTGGCGGTTTCCGTGCCGGTGGCGTATCTTCTTACGAATCTGACGGATCTTCCCGTTGTCTGGATCTTTGCTCTGGTACATGCGGCGGATCTTCTGAAATGCCTCATCGGGTACATCCTGCTACGCAAGGGCGTTTGGGTGAAAAATATCGTTGCGACATAAAGGGGATTGAATCGAAAGGGATATCCTGTTAAAATCGTTCTGATGATTTCATGAAAGAAAAGAGGCAGGAGTACAATGAAACCGGTAAAACCATATCATCGGATAGAAGCAAGGATCGATCTTTCCGCGATCCGCAGGAACATCGAAGCGGTACAGGCTCTGAATCCGCCGGAAGAGAAGACGCTGCTGGTGATCAAAGCAGATGCCTACGGACACGGTTCGGTCACCCTGGCGGAAAAGCTGGCGGATCTGGCAGATTATTTCGGAGTGGCTGAGATCGATGAGGCCGTGGAACTCCGAAAAAGCGGGGTGACAAAACCGATCCTGATCCTGGGCTATACGGATGAAACGGAATTTGAGGATCTGATCGATTACGATATTACCCAGGCCGTTTTCGATGTGGAGAAATGCAGATCCCTTTCCCTTCTGGCAGAGAAAAAGGGAAAGAAGGCAAGAGTGCATATCAAGGTTGATTCCGGTATGCACCGGATCGGATTTTCCGCAGATGAGGCAGGGATCGCGCAGGCGGAACAGCTGTATTCCATGCCCGGTCTGTCCGTAGAAGGCATCTTTACGCATTTTGCCAGAGCGGATGAAAAGGATAAAAGTGTCGCAATGGAGCAGTATGAGGCCTTTTCACACTTCGTTCATGCGCTGGAGGAAAAAGGATATCCTACGGGAATCCGCCATATCGACAATAGTGCCGGGGCCATGGAACTGCATTCAAAAGGGTTTGACATGATGCGCCTTGGTATCGTAATATATGGTCTGTATCCGTCGGAGGAGATGGATAAGGAGGCCGTTCCCATCACACCGGCCATGTCACTGATCAGCCATATTACCCATATTAAAACATTACCGGCGGGCTGCGGCATCAGCTACGGACATACCTTCGTGACGGAAAGGGATACCCGTGTAGCCACCGTTTCCGCAGGTTATGCGGACGGTTATCCCAGGGCACAGTCCGGAAAAGGAAGGGTACTGATCCGGGGGGAATATGCCCCGATCCTGGGAAGAGTGTGCATGGATCAGTTTATGGTGGATGTGACCCACATTCCCGAGGCGGAGGTGGGAGATGAGGTTACCCTCTTCGGAAAGGACGGAGAGAACCGCATTTCCGTGGAAGAAGTGGCAGAGCCTGCAGTCAGCTTCAATTATGAACTGGTCTGCAATGTGGCGCGCCGCGTTCCCCGGGTTTATATAGAGGGTGATCTGGAAATCGGCGAAGTGAACGAACTGAGAGACAAGTAACTTTCAGAGGAGGATTATGTTTAGGAGGAAAGACGAAGCCGAGGTAGAGGAAGAGATACTCTCCATGGTGGAGGAAGGACAGGATCAGGGCTTCATCCATGAGGACGAAGCGGAAATGATCTCGAATATCCTGGATTTTGATGACAAGGCTGCTCATGATATCATGACTGCCCGCAACCGGATGTTTGTTCTGGAAAAGGATATCACCGTGGAACAGGCTCTGCGGCGGGGGCTGGAAAGCAGCTATTCCCGTTATCCCGTGATCGACGGGGAGCTGGATAATATCATTGGCGTGCTGCATCTGAAGGACCTTATGGAGGCTTATCTCGACGGAAAGGGAGAGGAAGGCTGTGAAAAGGTTATGGAAGCCCCCATGCTGATTCATCCCAACTATGACATTTCCAAGCTTCTGCGACGCATGCAGAAGGAAAAAAACCATATCGCGATTGTTGTGGATGAGTACGGACAGACCGACGGCCTGGTTACACTGGAGGATATCATAGAGGAGATCGTCGGGAAGATACAGGATGAGCATGATGATGAGGAAGAAGAAGCACACCGCACGGCGGATGAAGGCTATGTGGTGGACGGACTCATTTCCCTGGTGGACCTGCAGGATCTTCTTCCGGAGCTTATGCTGCCGGAGGATGTGGAAATAGAAACACTGAACGGTTTTCTGCTGTATCAGCTGGGACATCTCCCGAAGGAAAGGGAGAAACCACTGATCGATTACGGAGGATATCAGTTCATTCCCCTAAGGATCGAAAACCAGATGATCCGGTTGGTAAAGATCCTTCCCGTTAAGAAAGAGAAAGAAAAAGATTAAAGGAGAAAGAAAATGTCAGGACATTCCAAATTCGCAAACATTAAGCATAAGAAGGAGAAGAACGATGCGGCCAAGGGCAAGATCTTTACCATCATCGGTCGTGAGATCGCCGTTGCCGTAAAGGAAGGCGGCCCCGATCCTGCCAACAATTCCAAGCTTCGTGATGTCATCGCAAAGGCAAAGGCCAATAACATGCCTAACGATACCATCGACAGAGGCATCAAGAAAGCGGCAGGCGACGCCAACAGCGTCAACTACGTAGTTAACACCTATGAAGGCTACGGCCCCTCCGGAACCGCGATCATCGTCAGCTGTCTCACTGACAACAAGAACCGGACAGCATCCAATGTCCGCAACGCCTTCACAAAGGGCGGCGGAAATGTCGGAACCACCGGCTGCGTATCCTACATGTTCGATGAAAAAGGACAGATCATCATCGCAAAGGAAGACTATGAATGTGTCGCTGACGATCTGATGATGATGGCTCTCGAAGCAGGAGCCGAGGACTTCTCAGAGGAAGAAGACAGCTACGAAATCCTTACATCACCCGACGACTTCTCCGCAGTCCGTGAAGCACTGGAAAAAGAAGGCGTCCCCATGGTATCCGCAGAAGTAACCATGATCCCCCAGAATTACGTCACCCTTACCAGTGATGAAGATAAGAAAAAAATCCAGAAGATCCTCGACCTCCTCGACGAAGACGACGACGTCCAAGCCGTATATCATAACTGGGACGATGAAGAGTAACTATTTGCAGTCACAAAACAATAAGAGGTCACGCGCGTGCTCGCACGCAAGCGTGACCTCTTATTGTTTTGTGAAACCTGCGAAGTA
>JAFXZW010000129.1 GCA_017541035.1 Eubacterium sp.
CAAAAGGAATATTCCGGATAGGCCTTACCTTATTCTTCACCCACAGAAGAAGGATATTATTCAGCGGCGCGTCCTGACGTATGGCTTCCTTGATCACCTCCGGTGACGACAGCACACACCCCTCCACCTCAAGCTCATCCAAGTGAAATGTGCTGACATAAAACCCGCCGCCGATCAGAAGAACCGCCAGGATCAGAAGAATGATCCATGTTTTTCTTCTCACCCTGCTACCTCCTTATTGATAATGTAATGTCTACGCGCGGAGGCGCGTCGGTCAATGCGCTCCGTATGTCATGACTTCGATACGACCGCATCTCCCTCTGTTTTGCTCAGCGGCACTATCTGACGGGAAACCGACAGAACGATTCCCATTTCCACCATGAGAAAGGCGAGAGACGAACCTCCGTAGCTGATAAAAGGAAGCGCACAGCCCGTGTTGGGCAGCGTATTGGTTACCACACAAATGTTCAGGATCACCTGGAAGGCTATGTGTGCGATCACGCCCACCACCAGCAATGCTCCGAAGCGATCCGGTGCACCCTCGGCGATAAAACGGAAACGCCAGAGCAGCATGCCGAATACAAGAATGATCATGATCCCGCCGACGATTCCCAGCTCCTCGCAAACCACCGAGAATACCATGTCGTTATGAACTTCGGGAATAAATCCCATTTTCTGGATACTCTGACCGAGCCCTCGTCCGAATAATCCGCCTGAGCCGATAGCATACAGAGCCTGCATGGTTTGGTAACCGTCCGCAGAGGTCTCCGGATGCAGCCAGGCATCGATACGTCCGCCCCGGTAGGAAGCCATGTTGAGGAAAACGACGAAGAAGGCAACTGCCGCTCCCAAAACAAGGAGCATATGCCATTTCTTCGGAGTGGCCACAAACCAGATCGTCACCACGATAACGCCACAGACAATAGCCGTACTCAGGTTCTCGATCGCGATCATTACGATGGCGATCATCGGAAGGAGCATGGCCACGATGGTTCCCAGCACCGTTTTCAGATAACCGCTCCTTGCGGTACAGATATGCGCTGTATAAATGATCAGCGACATTTTTGCAATTTCTGAAGGCTGGAACGAGATAAAACCAAGGTTGATCCACCGGGTTGATCCGTGTGATGCCGATCCGACAACATAAACAAGTCCCAGCAGCAGGATCGTACCGACGCAGATAACCAGACTCCAATTTTTCAGAAACTGATACCGCATATGTGATACAAACCACATGGCAGCAAGTCCGCCCGTGCCGAACAGGAGCTGTCTTTTGAAATAATACAGGCTGTCGTCGAAATCCACACGTCCCTGGTAGGAGCTGACGCTCATTACCATAACAAGCCCGAAGAAAAAGAGGAAGAGAACGAGAAAAAGGGACGGATAATCAAAATACGTCCCCCGGTAGAAAAAATTTCTCCTTTTCTTCCCTGCCACCTTACTTAATCCTCCAGCGCGTTTACATACTCTTTGAACAGGCGGCCCCGTTCCTCAAAATCCTTGAACATATCCCAGCTTGCACAAGCCGGCGAAAGCAGAACCGAATCACCCGGTCTGGCCAGCTCGTAACAGGTACGAACTGCCTCGGACAGACTGTTCACACGGATCACGTCACGGAAGCCATGGCGAATCGCCGTATCTTCAATAGCCTGAGCCGTTTCCCCCAGCAGCACCAGCTGGCGCACTTTTCCGCCAAAAGCATCGATCCACTCATCATAGGAATTATGCTTGTTGTATCCTCCTCCGATCAGCAGTGTCGGTGTCTTCATGGCCTGGATTGCCTTGATCGCCGCATCCGGATTCGTTCCCTTGGAATCATTGTAATAATTCACCCCATGAAGGGTCCGCACATACTCGATCCGGTGTTCCACGCCCCGGAAGCTTTTGACTGTCTTTCGAATGATCTCCGGCGAAATGCCCATATAATAAGCGATCGCCGCTGCAGCCAGAACATTTTCCACATTGTGGCTGCCCAGGATCTGAATCTCCGAAAGCGGAAGGATCGGTATCTCTCCCTTCGCATTTTTCAGAATAATCTCTCCGCCCCGCACAAAAATGCCTTCCGGAAGCTCCGTGAGACGGCTGAACCAGACCACATGCACATTAGAAAGTTCCTCGCCGCGGATCCGAACCTCCGGATCATCATAATTCATGACAAAATAATTCTCTCTTGTCTGATTGCGGCAGATCAGCATCTTTGCATCTGCATAATTTTCAAAGGTTCCGTGACGGTTCAGATGATCCGGAGTCAGGTTCAGCAACGCCGCAACCTCAGGATGGAACGAAGGCGCAGTCTGAAGCTGGAAGGAACTGATCTCTGCAGAAATGAGCTGTCCCTCGTGAGTCTTATCCGCATCTCCCGTGAAGGGGATTCCGATATTTCCCACCACCAGACTGTCAGGCTCCGCCCCTTTAAATATTTCCCCCACAAGCGTTGTGGTAGTTGTCTTTCCATTGGTTCCGGTAATGGCCGCAATCCGTCCTTTATTATAATAGCTTGCGAGCTCAATCTCACCCCAGAGCGGGATTCCCGCTCCTACGATATCCTCTACAAAGGGAAGATCCAGCGGGATACCCGGGCTGATCACTGCAAGCTCTGCCACCGAAAGAAGCTTCTGCGGGAATTCACCCGTTATCAGCTTCGGCTTCTCCTCTCCCTGAAAATGTGCGAAGAAAGCATCCTTGTCGATCTTCTCATTCTGATCAAATACAAAAACCTTCGCACCATGTCTGAGCAAAAGCTCAGCCGAACAGATCCCGCTTCTTGCAGCGCCTAATACCAGAACACTTTTCCCTTCCATTTTTCCTTCCTCCGGTTTTTTCATCCTTTACTCTTTTTACCCTGGAATTTCCTGCAGGCTACGTTCCCTCTCCCGGCGCATCCGCGGGATCATTCTCCTGATTTCCCTGCGGAGGCTCATCCGCATTGTCTCCGGGAGATTCCTCACCCTCCTGACCCTCAGGGTTCTGCCCGTCTGCTGCCGGGTTCTGTCCATCTGCTGCCGGATCCTGGCCATTTGCTTCCGGGTTCTGCCCGTCTGCTTCCGGGTTCTGTCCATCTGCCGCCGGATCCTGCCCGTCAGGTGTCGTTTCTCCTCCTCCCTGCAGATCTTCAGGCTTCCGGACTGTTGCATCATCCGTAGGTGTTCCTTCTACAAAGACAGGAGATACATTTTCATCGACTCCCTCTTTGGCCACTTCTCCGTCACCGGTTCTGTAAATGTTCAGATACGGGAAAAGGTCCTTTGCGATATTTGCCCAGAGGATGGTTGCACCGCTGCTCTTATCCTGCTCGGCCACACCCGGCTCATCCACCAGCGTATAGATCACCACTTCCGGATCCTCCACCGGCGCAAAACCGATAAAGGACAAAATGAATTTACCGTTATTTCTGGGAAGCTTTTCTGCCGTTCCCGTCTTTCCACCGGTGGTATAGCCTTCCATCTGAGTACGCCATCCGGTTCCGTGTTCAACCACACCCTGCAGGATCTCCCGCATTTCTGCGGAGGTCTGCTCCGAAACCGTGCGTCTTACCAGAATATTCTCGTAATTTGTGATCAGATTTCCTTTCTCATCCTCCACCCGCCGAACCACGTGAGGCTGATAATAATAGCCGCCGTTGATGACCGAGCAGAACGCCGTGCAAAGCTGAAGCATGGTGACGGAAACGCCCTGTCCGTAGGCGGAGCAGGCAAGTTCCACTTCATTCAATCCTTCTCTGTTATAAACCAGATAAGAAAGTGATTCATTATCCATCTCACCGAGGATATCCACGTTCGTCCGCTGACCGAAGCCGAACAGAGACTGATTGCCGCTGAAAATGTCGCGCCCCATCATGGCGCCGATCTGCATGAAAGCATCGTTACAGGAGTTGTACATGGATGTGGGGATGTCCTGAGTGCCATGACCGTCATGCTTGGAGCAATACATGTCATAATCCGCCACCTTCTGGTGACCGTCACAATAAAAGGTGTCATCCTTTGATACGATACCGTTTTCCAGAGCGCCCGACAGGACAAATGTTTTATATGTGGATCCCGGTTCAAAAGTATCGCTGATAATGAAGCTTCTCCACAGGTAATTCAGAGCCTTCAGCTTTTCATTCTCCAGCTCTTCTTCGCTTTCCAGCTTGTCCTCAAAGGCTGCATACTCTTCCGCCTTTACCGTTTCAAAGCCGTTATCCTTCCAGCGTTCATCCGTGTAAAGATACTTTACATTATCCAGATTATACGCATCGTTCGGATCATACTGATGATAATTATACAGAGCCAGAACCTCGCAGGTCTTCGGACGCATGACAAGAACGGATACATTCTTCGCATTTAACGTCTTCTGCAGCTCTTCCACATTTTTCTGAACGATCTTCTGTACCTCCAGATCGATGGATGTGACCAGATTATACCCGTTCGTTGCAGGCTCTGTAGTCTTAACCAGATTATAGCCGTCATTCAGGTAAGCATAGGTACGTCCGTTGGAACCGTTCAGTTCATCGTTATAGCTTCCCTCCAGTCCGCCCAGTCCTTCATTTCCGCTTACAACGAAGCCAAGCAGGTGGCAGCAAAGTTCATCATAGGGATAGATCCGGATATAGTTTTCCTCAAACCATACGCCGATCACATCGTCTCCCTCATCCGAATCCTGAAAATCCTCAAAAGCCTTCTTTTCTTCGTAGGAAATGCCCTTCTTCACAACAGTATAAAGGGAGTTTTTATTCTCCAGATAGCCCTCCAGCTTCTCCTTCGGAATATCAAAGAATTTCGATAAAGCATCGACCGTGGCGGTCTTGTATTCCTCCTTCCGGAGAATATTCTTCGGCTCGATGATCAGATTGTAAACCTTATTGCTCGTGGCCAGAACTGTCCCGTTAGCATCCAAAATATCACCCCTCCGGTACGGAACGGTGATGCTCTCATAGTTCTTCTGACTCAGAACCTCTTTCTCGTATTTTGCACCCTTTGACAGGTTGATGTAGATCAGAGTTCCCCCCAGGAAGATCAGCGCGGCCGTGATACCCAGCATGATAAAAAAAAGCGTACGCCGCATTCTGCGAAGGAAAACCTTCTTTTTTTTCTTCATTTTTTCAGTTCCTTAAGGAAAAACGAAGTCCTGAGACGATTATTTCGCCTCAGGAACATCACGTAACTGTTTTACGTAGTCTTCATTTGCTTTTTCGTAGTAAACGATCTGCCCTTTCTGGGAGTATACCATTCCCAGATCTTTCGTTGCTACTTCATAGATCTTATCCAACGAATATTTCGATTCCAGCGAATCCGCATACGCTGCGTTATCCGTTTTGATCTCCTGCAGGTTATACTGAAGGGAGCGGATGTTCCTTTCCCTGTCGTCAACCTTGCCCTGCAGATATACCATTACACCCAGGCTTGCGATCATGATCATAACCGCCATCATCAGGACTACCAGATATCCACGGTCGAAGTAGAGGGATTTTTCTGCCTGCACTGCTGCCCTGGGATAGGTGATAATGCGTTCTTTCTTACGTCTTGCAGGCGTCTGCTCCGGTACCCTTCTCCGGGCAGGTTCCGCACTGTAACGTCTTCTGACTACGCTGCCATCCACATAATACAGATCTTTTCCTGTCCTTTCTCTCTCCACTCTTTTCTCCTCTTTTTCACTTTCGTTCAAATATCCGGAGCTTTGCGCTTTTCGCTCTCGGATTTCCCCGAAGCTCCTCCTCATCCGGAACAATCGGTTTTCGTGTGATTACCTTACCTAAAGGAATCCTTCCGCAAACGCACACCGGGAAGTCCGGCGGACAGATGCAGGGTTTTTCTGCCACTCTCATGGCATTCTTCACGATCCTGTCCTCCAATGAATGGAAGGTGATGATGCAAAGCCTTCCCCCCGAAGAAAGGCGGTGGATCATCTGATCGATACTGTCCTCCAGAATCTGCAATTCCTTATTCAGTGCGATTCGGATCGCCTGATAGGTCTGTTTGGAGGGGTGTCCTCCATCCCGCCTGGCGCTGGCGGGGATGGAGGACTTGATAAGCTCATTTAATTCAAATGTGGTACGTATCGGTTTCTTCTCCCTCTCCCTGCAGATGTTAGCTGCAATCCTGCGGGCAAAGGGTTCTTCTCCGTATTCCCGGAGTATCCGTACCAGATCCTCTTCACTGTATTCATTTACAATATCAGCTGCTGTCTCCTCCTGCGTCTGATCCATCCGCATATCCAGCGGTGCATCGAAACGATAGGAGAATCCGCGATCCGCCTGATCGAACTGATAGGAGGAAACTCCCAGATCCAGGAGAACGCCGTCAACAGAACCGATCCCCAGATCATCCAGCACGATATCGAAATTCACGAAATTACTCTTTACAACCGTCGCCCTGTCAGAAATATCTGCCAGTCTTTTCCTGGCGGTATCCACCGCATCCCTGTCCTGATCAATCGCAACAAGCGTTCCCTTGTCAGACAGTCTTTTCAATATTTCCGAGGAATGTCCGGCTCCCCCGACGGTGCCGTCCACATATACGCCATTCGGGCGTATCTTCAGCTCTTCGATCACCCTGTCAAGCATGATCGGAATATGATGAAATTCCATAACGGCCACCCCGGTCTAACCATAGAAATCGATATCGGATTCCTCCAGCATTTTCCGGATCTCCGCCCGCTTAACCTTCGGATCTCCTTCTTTCTCTTTCCATGCAGATGCACTCCAGATCTCAGCCTTCCGTCCGTTCCCGATCACGACAACATCCTTATCAATCTCCGCATCCTCCCTAAGCTCCGCAGGGATCACGGTACGCCCCTGGCTATCGATGGAACAGTCCACCGCGTTTGCCTGAAAGAAGCGTTTCAGATCACGGTTCTGGGACTTGGAACTTCCCAGCTGGTTCAGCTGTTCCGTAAAGTTATCCCACTCCTCGATTGAATATAAATAAATGCAGGAATCCTCAAGTCCCGGGGTCATAACGAATTCACTCCCCAGAGCATCCCGCAGCTTCGAAGGAACGATCAGACGGCCTTTCGTATCGATGCTATGATAAAATTTTCCGCGCATACTTTTTGACACGGCCCTAAGTTCCTCCATTTCGTGGGAAAGTCATGCATTTTCGCTCCACTTTCCGCCACTATGCATCTATAATAAACCATCGTTCTTCAATTTGCAAGGAAGTATTTTTTCAAATTCCCATGCAGAACTCACAAATTTTAGAACGATTTTTCGTAATTTTGCACAAAAAAAGAACCGCGTTTTTAGCGGTTCTTCACGATATAGTGGTGTGGCGCATCGTCCCATACTATATCTAGTAATTATCATTTTTCAGGTGAATGATCACCTTTTCCTCCACCATCCTCCACCACGACATCGGCAGTATCTCCGGTGGTTTCCTTTGCAGACTCCTTTACAAGTTCCTCCGACTTTTCTTCAGCCCTCTTTTCAGCCTTATCATCGACCTTCTTCTCTCCGGTTTCTTCCATCCGGTCAGCCGCCGTCCCGGGTTCGATCATTTTCGCCTTCGTTGACACCGCCCGATGACACGGTACGTCATAACCCGCCCTGATCCTCAGATAATTCCGGATCATCACCGTCAGACCGGTTACCACACAAAGCAGCGCTACCACCTGGCTTACCTTCAACGGACCCACCATCAGGGAATCCGTACGGTTACCTTCAACCAGAAAACGGCCAATGCCATAGAACAGGATATACATCATGGCCTGTTCACCGTCAAACTTCTTCCTCTTCCGATACCAGAGAATGAATATCAACGCTGCCAGATTCCAAAGTCCCTCCAACAGGAAGGAAGGCATAACGGAGACACATTCCACGCCATTGACTACCTCTGTATTCTGCAGCATGGTATCGGTAATAACACCTGTATCTGTATAATAACCAAGCATTCCCTTGGACCGAAAATAATCCAACGGAATATCCATGCGGATGAAAGAATCCGTATAAGCACCAAAAGCTTCCCGGTTAAAGAAATTCCCCCAGCGGCCCATGATCTGTCCGATCAAAACGCCGGCTGCGATATTGTCGGCAAAAAGCGGAAGCGATATCTTTCTCTTTCTGGTAAAGATCACCGATACGATCACGCCTGCAATCAGTCCGCCGTAGATAGCCAAACCGCCGTTTCGAATATCGATCATCCTTCGCAGCGACTCCCCAAAAGAGATACCCTCTCCCACGTATTCCTTCAAGTTGAAAATGATATAATACACTCTTGCTCCCAGGATACAGGGAATCAGCATCCAAAGCCAGTAATCCACGTAGTCATCATCCTTAAGGCCAGTCTTCCTGCCGTCACTGATGGCCAGTCTCAGAGCGATCACAAAACCGATGGCGATAATAACGCCGTAGAACTTGATCGTAACACCAAAGATCGTAAACCCCTCCGGAACATTCGGAAGGGATATCCCCAAGCCGGGGAAGTAAATTCCATTCATAATACAGATACCTTTTTCTCCTGTCGCTCCACTATTCAGGCCCACAGGATTTCTATTCTTTTACACATTAAACTTGAACAGCACGACATCGCCGTCTTTCATAACGTATTCCTTGCCTTCCTGACGAACCAGGCCCTTATCCTTTGCAGCTGCCATGCTTCCGGAGGAAATGAGATCATCATAGGCGATCACTTCTGCCTTTATGAAACCTCTTTCAAAATCCGAATGGATCTTGCCCGCTGCCTCCGGTGCCTTCGTTCCTTTTTTAATGGTCCAGGCCCGGGACTCCGTCGGTCCGGCTGTCAGATAGCTGATCAGTCCCAGCAGATGATAGCTTGCCTTGATCAGTTTATCCAGACCGGATTCGGAAAGGCCCAGATCAGCCAGAAACTCCGCCTTCTCCTCATCATCCAGCTCCGCGATCTCCTCTTCCATTTTCGCAGAGATTGTAAAAACTTCGCTTCCATTTTCCTTAGCATATTCGCGAACGCGGTTTACATAATCATTTGACGCTCCGTCATCCGCCATATCGTCCTCTGCCACATTCGCAGCAAAGATCACCGGCTTAGCCGTAAGCAGATTATATTCCCTGAAGTACGCTTCCTCATCCTCATCCAGCGTCTCGAATCCGATGGCCAGTTTCCCGGCCTCCAGATGTTCCTTCAGACGATTCAGCATATCCACTTCCTTCGCCGCGGACTTGTCATTCCGGGCAACTCTTACCTGCTTTGACAACCTGCGTTCCAGCACCTCCAGATCCGAAAAGATCAACTCCACATTGATGGTCTCGATATCACGGATCGGATCCACGGATCCCTCCACATGGATCACATCGTCATCATCAAAACAACGCACCACGTGAACGATGGCATCCGTCTCACGGATATTTGCCAGGAACTGGTTACCCAGGCCCTCGCCCTTGGACGCGCCCTTCACCAGGCCGGCGATATCCACGAACTCAATCACCGCAGGAGTCGTCTTCGCCGAATCATACATTTTCGTCAATACATCCAGTCTCTTATCCGGCACCGCCACAATACCCACATTCGGGTCTATGGTGCAGAACGGATAGTTTGCCG
>JAFXZW010000130.1 GCA_017541035.1 Eubacterium sp.
ATTCTTTGTCTGAATACCTTCAGGCGTGTCGGGCCACTTCCCTTCACGATACATTTCAACACATTTTCGTTTGAATTCATAACTATAGCGCATAAATATACCCTCCTTACTGGTTGTCCAGTAAAGAGGGTACATATCAATTTGCGGGGGGTTCTTTTCTCAGGTTTGACTGGAAATGATCACGTAAGCACCATTACGCCATGGCCGGAGATCTTGCTTCCGTTGGATGTACCGGTCAGACGTGCAAAACGGTCAAACATCAGGAAGTCTTTTTTCTCCATGGACAGATTCTCCGATCGGGTCAGTACTCTGCGGGCTTTAATGATAAAATCATCATTTTCGGTTTGCACCATGACCAGAACATCCTTATCCGGGTGATCGGGATCTCCGGAATCGTTCACGGAAACCTGAATGGGAAGAATACGGTGATCATGGGTGCTTCCGCCGGAATTTACAAGAAGGAAGTCATCCTGATTGTGGCCATCCCCGAAGGATCCGAAGCAGAGCCTTTTGCCATTGGCCAGTGTAAAAAAGCCGTAAAGAGAGGAGGCGTCTGCATCGATATAACCGGTATCACCCCGTGAAAAGCCCCGCAGGATTGAGGTCTGACCGGTCCGGCGGTCCAGCCGCCCGGCGTGATTCTGGAAGCGGCGCAGATAGAAAGCGGTCCCCTGAACAGGGGTGTAATTCTGACCGATCAGCGCAGAACCTTCCACCAGACAATAGGGATAGGAATAGCCCTCCAGCCGGTTATTGATATCTAATCGCTCCAAAGCCCGGAGGTCAGAACGGTTTCCGTCATTTTGAACCACGAAATCAAAGGTAAGGTCATCATCTCTTATATAAACCTTTAAGCCATCGTAGGAATCCCGTATCTCTATACGATCCGTGCGGATCCACAGGCGTTCCTTATCAACGATTACCTGGTCATTGGTATAAAAATTGCGTGACTCGGAAAAATCTCGCATGGTGTCATCAAGAAGGCCGAAGTATACCTGGAGATTCAGACTTTCGTTCCGGGAACCAAAGGAAGAAAGCCGAAGCACATAGTTCATCTGATGACCGAGAAAATCAAATTCACCGATCAAGAGGATCGTATCCTCAAAAAAATTCCTTCTGATCGCGATATCTGTCTCCCGTTTTGCCATTATTCCTTCTCCTTTCTTCGGCATACCTATAGATATTATATATGATTTTCAAAGGGAAAATCAACAGGAATAGTGGTACATTATGTAAATTTTATATTAACAAATTGATGACTGTTCACGACTGATTGCTGAAGCCGCATAACAACCGGAGCATGCGAAGGAACAACCGCTTAAGGAATAGTTGTTCAAATGCAGGATTAATCAAAGACAAAGAAGAAAGGATGATGTATAATAAGTCATATCCTCCGCGAAGCGGAGGATATGGCCCTGCGCGAAGCGCAGGGGACGCACTGCGAAGCGGTGCACGGATGCCTAAGGCATCCGGACATGGTTTTGCGAAGCAAAAAAGGTTCAACCATGGAAGAATAAGGGAGGAGCGATAAGGTTGACAAAGGTAGACCTGATCACAGGATTTTTAGGAGCCGGGAAGACCACATTTATCCTGGATTATGCCCATGCCCTTCTGGAGAGGGGAGAGCGGATAGGGATCATTGAAAATGATTACGGGGCAATCAATATCGACCTGATGCTGCTGCACAGGGAACTGGGGGATAAATGCAGGTTAGAGATGGTGATCGGCGGGGATCCGGACTGCCATCGGCGCAGGCTGAAGACAAAACTCATTGCGATGGGAATTGACCGCTATGACCGGGTTCTGGTTGAGCCTTCCGGAGTTTTCGATGTGGAAGAATTCATGGATATCCTTTACGAGGAACCGTTGGATCACCTCCTTACGCCTGAAAATGTGATCACCGTGGTGGACGGTGAGCGGCTGAGAAAAGAAGATTATTCGGAAAATGAAAGGTATATCCTGGCCGAACAGCTGACGAAGGCCGGCATGATCTTCCTAAGCAAAGCAGAGAATGAAAGTGAGGATGAGATCAGGAAGGAATTGAACACTCTTTCCGCAGCGTTGAAAGAAATCGGCTGCAGCAGAGTGCTGAAAAGAGAGGAACTGATCCTGCGGAGAAACGGGGGTATCTCCGGTACCGATATGGAACGGCTGCTTCGGGCAGGACGAAAGGATGCCTCTTATATCAAACGGGATATTCTGGAGAGCGGAGCTTTTCAATCCCTGTTTTTCTTTTATCCGGAACTGCCGGAGGAACCTGTGGATCGACTCATGCAGCGAATCTTTACGGATCCCGGATGCAAAGGGCTTTCCCGGATCAAGGGTTTTGTGAGAAGCACAGATTGTGAGGAATGGCTGGAGATCAATGCAACAGCAGAGCATACGGAGATCAGAAAAAGTCCGGTAGGACAGCCGGTTCTGATCGCTGTGGGAGAAGGAATCCGTCAGGATGTGATCGGCGGATATCTCAGGCATTTTGAAAATCAGTATCGTCCGGCTGAGAATGCTGAGTAACATAGGTTGTATGGCCGGAATCAGATTCCGGACGTTTATATCGGACTATTCCTGCGTCCGCATAAAAGAAGAGTGTGGATGGGAAGAGTTGTTATCAGAAGGTAGTAATATGGATTTACTGAGATTTATCATGAACAGCAGCCTGCTGGGAGTCGGCCTTGCCATGGATGCATTTTCTGTTTCGATTGTGAACGGTTTTCATGAACCGGAAATGTCTGCAGGAAAAAAGAATAAGATTGCGGGCGTCTTTGGCGGATTTCAGACCATCATGCCGCTGATCGGCTGGACGGCTGTGGTATTCTTCCTTCACCTTTTTCAAAAGGCTGAGCCCTTTGTGCCATGGGTCGCCTTTGGGCTTTTGCTTTTCATCGGCGGGAAAATGCTGATCGAGGGCATCCGGATCCTTAGGGGAAAAGAGGAAAAGGAAGAGAGACTGGGAAAGGGAACACTGATCGTACAGGGGATCGCAACCTCCATTGATGCGCTTTCCGTTGGATTTACCATTTCCGATTATGGCTTCGGTATGGCGCTGACAGCATCACTGATCATAGGCGTGATCACCTTTATTCTCTGCAGGATCGCACTGGTATTGGGAATCAGGATCGGGACGAAGTTGAACCGGTTTTCATTACTGGTTGGCGGCATCATTCTGATCGGGATCGGGGCAGAGATCCTTCTTACAAATCTGCTTTCTTCTTAGGATGGCTGACTTTTCGACGGCTTTCAATTATGTTCAGATAACGCATTACAAAAGAATGAACGGGGGGAGACAAAATGCTGAAGGATTATCAGGAAGAATATTATCAAAAGCTGCGTACGCCGGAACAGGCGGTTACCGTAGTAAAAAGCGGGGATTGGGTGGATTATACCAGTACACTGGGGAAGCCTGTGCTGCTGGATAAGGCTCTCAGTAAAAGACGGGATGAGCTTTTTGACGTGAAGATCCGGGGAAATCTGATCGACGGCCCCATCGCTGTGGCTGAGTGTGATGAATCGAAGGAACATTTTATCTATCATACCTGGCACTGCTCCTCCTATGAACGGAAGCTCAGCGACCGGGGACTCTGCTATTACATTCCCATGGTCTTCCATAACAATGCGGCTTATTATGAATTCTTCATAAAAGTAAATGTGGTGATGGTCAGTGTTTCTCCCATGGATAAGCATGGCTATTTCAATTTCTCCGTCAATACGGGCGTGGCCGGACCGATCTGTCGGAAGGCGGATATCGTGATCGTGGAGGTAAATGAGCATTTGCCCAGGATTCACGGAGGAAATGACGAGTGCATCCACATTTCCGAGGTGGACTATATCGTGGAGGGTGAGCACGCGCCCTTTACGGACCTGCTTCCCATCCGGACAACGGAGACGGACCGGCGAATTGCCGAACATATCATTCCTTATATCGTGGACGGAGCCACGCTTCAGCTGGGAATCGGCAGTGTACCGAATGCAGTAGGGGATATTATTGCGGGGACGGATATCAAGGACCTGGGTATGCATACGGAGCTGTGCACCGACGCTTTTCTTTCACTGCATCGTGCGGGGAAGCTGACAAATCAGCGAAAGAGTATTGACAGGGGTAAGGGGGTTTTCGGCTGTGCAGTGGGTTCCTCCGAGCTGTACGAATGGCTGGATGATAATCCGGGAGTAGCGGCCTATCCGCTGGAATATGTGAACCGCCCCTTTACCATCGCCCAGCTGGACAATATGGTTTCCATCAACAGCTGTGTGGCTGTGGATCTGTATGGTCAGGTAGCAGCAGAGAGCGCCGGAGCCCGGCAGATCAGCGGAACGGGCGGACAGCTGGACTTCCTGGCAGGAGCATCCGCATCCCGGGGAGGCAAGGCATTTATCTGTATGAAATCCACCTACCATGATAAAGAGGATGGAAGCGTTCATTCCCGGATCCGTCCGCAGTTTGACGGGGATATCATCACATCCCCCCGGAGTGAAGTATACTTCATTGCCACGGAATACGGTGTTGTGAATCTGGAGGGTATGTCCACCTGGGAACGGGCGGAGCTTCTGATCAGCATTGCCCATCCGGATTTCCGGGAAGAGCTGATCCGGGAAGCGGAGCAGAGAAAGATATGGAGGCGCTCAAACCGGAGGTAGGAAGCGGTGAGAGACCATGGAATGTAGCTATATGACGGTTAGCAGACGAAAAAAGGAGAAGATATGATAATAAAGGAAATCCTGGAGAATCCGGAAATATTTGCCATCAACCGTTTGCCGGCACATTCGGATCACTGTTATTATCCGGTGATCAAAGGCGCGGAGCAGGATCCGGTTCAGTCCCTGGACGGGGCATGGCAGTTTATGTACAGCAGCCGTCTTTCGGAGCGGCCGGTTGATTTTAAGGAGGATCTTTCCCATTTCGGAGAAATACAGGTTCCCGGTCACATTGAACTTCAGGGCTATGGAAAGCCGCAGTATATTAACACGCTCTATCCCTGGGACGGTGCGGAGCAGCTTCTTCCCCCGCAGGTGCCGGAAGAGAATCCTGTGGGAAGCTATGTCCGTTTCTTTGATCTGGAGGAGACCCCGGAGCAGGACGAAGATATCACTCTTTTATTTCATGGCGTGGAAACAGCTTTTTCCGTATGGCTGAATGGAAAATATGTGGGTTATTCCGAGGATTCTTTTACGCCCTCCGAATTTTGCATTACGGATATTGTTAAGAAAAAGGGAAACCGCCTTTCCGTGGAGGTTTATAAAAGGAGCAGTGCGTCCTGGCTGGAGGATCAGGATTTCTGGCGTTTTTCCGGTATTTTCCGTTCTGTGGAGCTGCGACGGATCCCCAGGGTCCATGTGAGGGATCTGAAGATCACCGCAGATTATGAAGCGGATTCCGGTGAAGGAATACTCATGGTAGAGGCAAGAGTAACATGCGCTGCAAATGTCAGGACTCTTCCCACGCTTCTTCTGACACTGAAGGATCGGGAGGGAGAGACTGTCCTTTCCGAGATAAAGGGACGTTCCCATCGATCCTCGGACGAGGATAAGATACTCCCGCCAAAACCGGTTCGCCGGGAGAGTAAGGTCAGGGGTAATACAATGGGCAGCTTGCTCAACCATACCGGTGAGGTACGTTACACCTGGAAGGTACGGATTCAGGACGTAAGCCCCTGGAGCGCCGAGGATCCGGCTCTTTACCGCCTGTCCCTTCTTGTGACTGATAAGAAAGTACAGATCGAAAGGGTTTCGGAGCGGGTTGGATTCCGTAGCTTTGTTCTGCGGGACGGAATCATGTGCCTCAACGGAGAACGCATCATTTTCCGAGGGGTGAACCGGCATGAGTTCTCGCTGTCCGGCGGACGCTGCATTACCGGGGAGGAAATGCTTCAGGATATCCGGATTCTGAAGGAGAACAATATCAATGCGGTACGGACCTGTCACTATCCCAATCAGACTCTCTGGTATCGGCTCTGTGATGAATACGGGATATATCTGATTGATGAGACGAATCTGGAGAGCCACGGAACCTGGCAGAAGCTGGGCAAGGTGGAGCCTTCGCACAATGTGCCGGGAGATCTTCCGGAGTGGAGGGAGGCTGTTCTGGACCGGGCCCGCTCCATGTATGAAAGGGATAAGAATCATCCCTCTGTACTGATCTGGTCCTGTGGAAATGAGTCCTACGCGGGGGAGGACATTGCAGCTATGTCGGAGTATTTCCATGCTGTGGATCCGGGAAGGCTGGTTCATTACGAGGGCGTATTCCATAATCCGAAGTACAGGTACATTTCCGACATGGAAAGCCGGATGTACGCCAAGCCGGCGGAGATTCGCGCCTATCTGGAGGAGGAACTTCAGAAAAAGGCGGAGGATCCGTCCTACGTAACGAAGCCTTATATCAGCTGCGAATACATGCATGCTATGGGAAATTCACTGGGAGGCATGCAGCTTTATACCGAGCTGGAGGATGCCTACGAGGGCTACCAGGGCGGATTTATCTGGGATTACATCGATCAGGTGCTGCCGAAGCAGGAGGAGGACGGAACCTTCTCACTGGCGGTGGGCGGTGATTTCGATGACCGTCCAACGGATTACGGTTTCTGCACCAACGGGATCATCTACGGAGACCGTACCCTGTCGCCCAAGATGCAGGAAGTGCGGGCGCTTTACAGCCCCCTGCGGATCCGTGTGACGGAAGAAACGGTCACCGTAGAGAACAGAAATCTTTTCCTGGACACGGAAGGAATTCTTTTTACCGTCAGTGCCAGCAGGGACGGAGAGCTTTTGGAGAAAAGGGCATTATCTCTTATTGTAAGGCCGGGCTGCTTCCTTACCGTCCCTCATGAGATATCCCTTCCGGAGGGGGAAGGGCTTTATACCATTACCGTTCGTGCGTTCCGGGAGACGGAATGGGGAGATGAAAAAGAACCGGCGGATAACTGGCTGGAATGTGCATTTGGCCAGTTCGTCAAAGAAACCGGAAGACGCATGCCTGCCGGTATGGGCAGCCCGGGTCGGATCATTCGCGGAGACGGACATCTGGGGATCATGGGAAAAGATTTCCGGATCCAGTTTTCCATGACGGAAGGCGGAATCAGTTCCTATGTGGTTAAGGGCAGGGAAATGATCGACCGGATTCCCAGAATCAGCTTCTGGCGGGCTATGACAGACAATGATCGCGGTGCAGGTTACCCGGCACTGATGGCTCCCTGGTATGCGGCGGGACATTTTGCCGGAAAAGACTACGGGGCATTCCGGATGGAACCGGTGGAAAAGGGAGTTCGGATGACAACGGCCTTCTGCAGCGGGCTTCACGAAGAAATGCGTTTTTCGGTTGTCTATACTGCTTATGATGACGGAAGGATCCTTGTTGAAGCGGAGTTCCCCGGTATAAAAGGCTATCCGCCCCTTCCGGTTTTTGCCATGGATTTTGCCGTGAAGAAGGAAATGAATCAGGTGGATTATCTGGGACTTGGACCGGAGGAAAACTATTGTGACCGACAGAGTGGGGCAGAGCTGGGAGCCTTTTTCTATACGGCAGAGGAGAATCTGTCGGAATACCTTATGCCACAGGAATGCGGCAACCGCGGAGGTGTTCGGAAGGTTAGCGTTACAGATGAAAAAGGTTATGGCCTTTCCTTTACCGCAGCCGGTGAACCGCTGAATATTTCCGTGCTGCCCTGCAGTGCGTATGAGCTGGAGGATGCTTCCCGGAGAGAGGAGCTTCCGCCATACCGGCATACCTGGATCCGGATCGCAGCCTGTGAAATGGGAGTCGGAGGAGATGATTCCTGGGGAGCACCGGTTCATGAGGAATATCTTCTGGATTCCGCTGTCCCGCGGAAGCTGGCTTTCTGGATCACTCCCGTTCAGCCGGATAAGGAATCGTGAAGTCAGTTAAGCGGCCGCAATAAACATGGATGAAGGAAAAAAGGGTGATACGAAATGGCGGAAAGAAAGAAAAGAATACAGATTGATATTCGAAAGGCTGTTCTTGCTTTAACCTTATTTGCGGCGTCTCTCTTCTTATGGCCATCCTGTGATGTTTTTGCCGTTCCGGCTGCCCCCGGCAGCTACGGAGACTCAGGGGAACAGACCTGCTTTTCCGTTACTGCGGAAGAAATGGTGACGCTTGAAGTACTGGAGCAGAAAAAGAAAGAGAAGCAGAAGGAAAAAGGAACTCTCACTGCGGCAGCGGTAAAGGGTGGTACGGATTACACCATTCCTCTTCTGATGATCGTTGTAGGTTTCCGGGGAACCACACAGGATGCACCGCAGGGGCTCCCGTATTCAAATGATTATGACTGGGGGAAGTACGTTTTTGAAGGCGACAACTCGGTGACGAAGTACTACAAGGATATGTCTTTGGGCAAATTTACATTTGTTCCGGTGGAGGAAACCTCTGCATACAGAAAGGGCGGAAATTCGAATCTGTATGACAGGGAAAATGATGGGGTCGTGCATGTTATGATAGATGCACCTCACGGAGTATGGGACGATCTTGAAAATCTGGATGAAGAAAGCTTTTACAAGGCTACAGCTGAAGCAATTCGCTCCACTGCTCCCTATGTTGACTTTTCTTCCTTTGATACGGATAAGGATCGTTTGATTGTTAACAGTGAGTTGGCCATCTGTTTTGTCATGGCCGGTTATGATGCATCAGTTGCGGAAAAAAAGTATCAGAGGAGTAACTTCCTGTGGCCGTTTGCCTACAGCTTCGGGGAGATGAAAAAGGGGTATCCGGTAGTGGATGGTGTTTCACCGAACCGTTTTGTGTGTATGTCTGAGCAGAAGCTGCCGGAAAAAAAAGAGATTTCCTATCTGCTGGTATTATTTCATGAGTTGGGTCATTATCTGGGCTTGCCGGATCTGTATAATACAGAAAGTATAGCCAAAACGGAATGGAGTGATTACAGAGTCGGAAAAATGAGTTTGATGGCAACAGGGTGCTGGGGGGTGGCGAGGAACGGAGATTATTCCTGTTATTCCATGGATGTGTGGTCACGCTATAAGCTGGGCTGGCTTACTGCGAAGGAAATTACCGGGGATTCCTCTGTTACGGTGACAGGTGAGGACCTTTACTACATCCCGGCCGCCGGGGCTTCAGAATACTATCTGGTTGAAAATCACCGCTTTACAGGCTGGGACCGGGATATGGCTTATGGTATTTCGATTGATGCAAAGGATTACATGTCTGCTGTCAGGGAGGGATTGGTGATCTGGCACATCGATGAAGACGCTTACAGGAAATACGCACCGTTGAACAGGGTAAACAGCTGGTCTCATCGCCCTTCGGTAATGCCGATTTTTCCTGAGTATAGAAGTGATGGGACTCCGGGAGTCATCACGGATTCCAAAAGGGGCGCCATTGTGATCAATCCGTTCCGGACGTTCAGAGAATTAAACGGTACGGTTGAACTCCCATGTTATGGGAAAGCGGAAGAGAAAGATAACCGGCTGGCACGATATCTCTCCGGTATACGGTTAAAAACGGATAATAACGGAGATGAGAAGATCACCCTGCAGGTATCCTTTGATGCATCCCGCGGAGAACTTCCCCGGGGGTGGGTGAAGGTGAACGGTTCTCGTTTATTCTATGACAAATCCGGAAATATTGTGAAGAATACCTGGAAGCAGGCCACCTTCCGGGCAGGTCAGACACACTGGTATTATCTGGATGAACAGGGAAAGCTATCCACCGGCTGGAAGAAGATCAGGGGAAGCTGGTATCTCTTTGACAAAGATGGCGCCATGCAGACAGGATGGATCATGGAATCCGGAAAATGGTATCTCCTCGGGACGGATGGAGCAATGAAAACCGGCTGGCAGAAGGAGAGGGGTACCTGGTATTATCTACGTTCAGACGGAGTAATGAGCACCGGCTGGAAGGAGATCGGAAGCACCTGGTATTTCTTTGACGGGAGCGGAGCTATGGTAACCGGCGAAAAGACCATACGCGGTACGGTATACCGTTTCAGCAGTACCGGAGCATGGATCGCCTGAGTTTACGGAACATAAGGTCATATATCACCGGCGTATGTGACCTTTTTCTGTTTGCGTAAACTCAGGCGGGCATCGTGCCTCGTGACTAACAGGCATGAGGCACTTTCCTTCTTGTGGATTGCGCGAAAAGAGTGTAAAAGGGACATGGAGTGTGAAAAAAAGAAAAAAAATTAAAAACCTATTGACACAGTAGGTAAATAGTGATATGATGGCACTGTTCAAAGGAAAAGGCAGGGTTCCACGCATGGGAGAGTAGCCTGATCTTACTAAGAAAGAAAGGAGGCGCAGAGATGAAGAAGTTCTATTATGAAAAGGATATGTGCATGTGTTGTCGAATGCGGGTCTCCCGGGCAATTATGATGGCCGGGGTGTTCAGCTACGATTCGCTGCGCCCTGATAATCGATGTTGTTGTTGAATAACAGAGCATCAGCCATTTGCCCGGGAGCGAAATGCCCCGGTTTTTTTATGGGATCAAAAAACGGTTCAACCGGAATCATAAATGAATAATATCAAAATCAGATAAATAAAGGAGAAAAATAAAATGAGCGATTACAGATTTGAAACCCTTCAGCTGCATGTAGGACAGGAACAGCCGGATCCGGCAACGGATTCGAGAGCGGTTCCGATTTATCAGACAACCTCTTATGTATTCCGGAACAGTCAGCATGCGGCTGACCGCTTCGGATTGGCAGATGCAGGGAATATTTACGGACGTCTGACCAACTCCACGCAGGATGTGCTGGAGAAGAGGCTGGCAGCACTGGAGGGCGGCTCCGCAGCTCTGGCCCTGGCTTCCGGTGCGGCAGCGATCACGTATACCATTGAGGCTCTGGCTGCAAATGGCGGACACATTGTTGCACAGAAGACCATTTACGGCGGAAGCTACAACCTGCTGGCACACACCCTTCCCCAGTACGGTATCGAAACCACATTTGTCGATGCCCACAATCTTGCGGAAATCGAGGGTGCGATCAAGGAGAATACCAGAGCCATCTATCTGGAGACGCTTGGTAATCCGAACAGTGATATCCCGGATATTGATGCTGTTGCGGAGATTGCTCATAAGCACGGTCTTCCGTTGGTTATCGATAACACCTTTGGTACCCCTTATCTGATCCGTCCTATCGAGCATGGAGCAGACATCGTGGTTCATTCCGCAACCAAGTTCATCGGCGGCCACGGAACCACACTCGGAGGTATCATTGTGGAGTCCGGAAAGTTTGACTGGAGCGCAAGCGGAAAATACCCGAACATTGCAGCTCCGAACCCCAGCTATCACGGCGTATCCTTCTATGATGTGGTAGGACCGGCAGCTTTTGTAACCTACATTCGTGCGATCCTGCTCCGTGATACCGGCGCTACCATTTCACCCTTTAACGCCTTCCTGCTTCTGCAGGGCGTGGAGACGCTTTCTCTCCGCCTGGAGCGTCATGCGGAGAACACAAAGAAGGTAGTCGAGTTCCTTTCCAATCATCCGTTGGTTCAGAAGGTAAATCATCCTTCCCTTCCCGATCATCCGGATCACGAGCTGTACCGGAAGTATTTCCCCAACGGCGGAGCATCCATTTTCACCTTTGAGATCAAGGGCGGCAGGGATGCAGCATGGAAATTTATCGACAACCTTACAATCTTCTCCCTCCTGGCAAATGTAGCTGATGTTAAGAGTCTGGTTATCCATCCGGCTTCCACAACCCATTCCCAGCTGACCGATGAGGAGCTGCTGGATCAGGGTATCACACAGGGAACCATCCGCCTGTCCATCGGTACCGAGCATATCGATGACATCATCGCGGATTTGACAAAAGGATTTAATGCTGTACAATAAGGACGGTTGATTATCAAAGAAAGGAAGCAAAGCCATGTCAAAAATTTATAAGGGGACACTCGGACTGATCGGAAATACACCTCTCGTTGAGGTAGTCAATATTGAGAAGGAACTGGGGCTTGAGGCTACTGTTCTGGTAAAACTGGAGTATTTTAATCCCGCGGGAAGTGTGAAGGATCGTATCGCAAAGGCAATGATCGAGGATGCGGAAGAAAAGGGGCTTTTGAAGGAAGGCTCAGTCATTATTGAGCCTACATCGGGTAATACCGGAATCGGCCTTGCTTCCATAGCAGCGGCAAAGGGTTACAGGATCATTCTGACCATGCCCGAAACCATGAGCGTGGAGCGCCGCAACATTCTGAAGGCATATGGTGCCGAGCTGGTGCTGACTGAAGGCGCAAAGGGAATGAAGGGGGCTATCGCAAAGGCGGAAGAGCTGTCGAAGGAAATCCCCAACAGCTTCATCCCCGGGCAGTTTGTCAATCCGGCGAATCCTGCCATTCATAAGGCAACAACCGGACCGGAGATCTGGAAGGATACAGACGGAAAGGTAGATATTTTTATCGCAGGCGTAGGAACGGGCGGTACCGTAACCGGAACCGGCGAATATCTGAAGGAACAGAATCCGGCCGTGAAGGTGGTGGCTCTGGAACCGGAGGATTCACCGGTGCTTTCCGAGGGCAGAGCGGGTGCCCACAAGATCCAGGGTATCGGCGCAGGCTTTGTACCGGATGTTCTGAATACAAAGGTATTTGATGAGGTTTTCAAGGCGTCAAATGAGGATGCTTTTGCAACGGCAAAGCTGCTGGCTAAGAAGGAAGGTATTTCCGTAGGAATCTCCTCCGGAGCGGCACTTTTCGGAGCGATTCAGCTGGCCAAGCGTCCCGAGAATAAAGGAAAGGTGATCGTAGCCCTTCTGCCTGACAGCGGAGACCGGTATTACTCGACGGCACTTTTCACAGAATAACGTATAGTAAATCGTTAATGCATCAAAAAAGGAGAATCCGGTTGGACTCTCCTTTTTTGATGCGTCGCAGCTATTTATGTGGTTTGCAGTATTGATGCGATGCAGCTATAACTTTACGTGGTTTGCAGGATCTCCTTCAGACGGTCGGTCAGTTCTTTATACTCCTTCATGACATCCTCGTGGTGCGCAGTCACATAATCCGCATTTCCATCTGCAGCTGCAAGTTCCAGCTCCCTTGCTTTTTCAAAGAGATCCATGGCGCCAATGGTTTTGGATGCGCTCTTTACGGAGTGTACGACAACCTTGTACTCCTTCCAGTTACCGCTTTTCAGGTGATCATGAAGTTTTTCGGCCTTTTCCGGTGCGGCTTCGACGTAATCGCTTAGGATCTCATAGTAGAAAGCCTCGTCTCCGGCACAGTAATTCAGTCCGTCTTCCACGGTAAGTCCCAGTGCGGTAAGCCGTTCGAGATTGCGGGGACTTTCTACGCCGGCGTTGGTAAATGATCCGGAATGGAAGTCTGCTTCGGAATCCTCGTCTGCAGGGAATTCCATGATTTCATCATTTTCCGGGGCAAGCTCTTCCGGAAGACTTTTTTCCGGAGCAACCGTTTCCGATGCCTCTTTATCCGGAGCGACCTGTTCCGGTGCCTCCTTATCCGGAGCAACCTGTCCCGCAGCCTCTTTATCCGGAGCAACCTGTTCCGGGGCCTCCTTATCCGGAGCGACCTGTTCCGGGGCCTCCTTTTCCGGGATCGGATAAACTGTTTCGATCAGATTCGCCGGAAGGTACTTCTTCAGAAGCTTTTCAAGCTCATGCAGTTCAATGGGCTTGGAGAGATAATCGTCAAATCCGACGGACAGGTATTGCTCCCGCGCACCTACCACGGCATTGGCCGTGAGTGCGATGATTTTGGTTTTCCGGATCAGATTGCCATCCTCCAGCCGGCACAGGGTCTCGAGACCGTCCATTTCCGGCATCATATGATCCAGGAACAGGATGTCATATTCATTCTTCTGCATTTTCTCAATGGTTTCCATTCCGGAATGACACAGGGTAGGACGAATGCCGAAGAGCTTCAGCAGATTGGATGCCACCTTGCAGTTCATGTCATTATCATCCGTAAGGAGGATACGGGCTTCCGGAGCCCTGAGGCCGATTCTGGACTGGGAATTCCGGGGCTGGCTGCGCTTATTGCTGTCATATGGTCCGAGGGGAGTCGGATCCGCAACTTCGATGGGCAGTTCAAAATAGAATTCCGAACCCACGCCGTACGCACTCTTGATTTTCAGTTCGCTGTCCATCATACTGAGAAGCCGCGTGACGATGGAAATCCCGAGGCCGGTTCCTTCGATATGGCGGTTCTTCTGTTCATCCAGGCGTTCAAAGGAAATGGCCAGCTTGTCCATATCCTCCTGCCGGATCCCAATCCCGGTATCCCTGACAGAAACAAGAAGAAGTGCTTTTCCGTCGTTGATGCCTTTATTCCGGATGGAAAGAAGGACGTAGCCCTTTTGGGTATATTTCACCGCATTCGTCAGCAAATTCATGATTACCTGGCTGATTCGGACATCATCGCCCATGAGAGAGGAGGGGATGGACTCATCCACATCAACCCGAAAGTCCAGATCCTTCTCCCTGGCCCTCTCGCTAATGGAATTCACCAGGTTCGTAATGAGCTCCTGCGTCTGGAATTCCGCAGGGATCAGGCTCATCCGGCCATCCTCGATCTTCGAGAAATCCAGGATTGTATTGATGATGGAGAGAAGAGTGTCTCCGGCACTCTTAATATTGGATGCATAATCGAGGGTCGATTTTTCCTCCGATTCATGCAGGATCATTTCATTCATTCCGAGAATGGCGTTGATCGGGGTCCGGATTTCATGACTCATATCCGCCAGAAAATCACTTTTTGCCTTATTGGCTGAGTCGGCAGCGGATTTCTCCAGCTTCAGGATACGGGCCTCATAGTCCTTCTTTCGTTCGATCTCCTTCAGCTCCTCCATCCGGGCATGATATTTCTGCTCATTCCTGTAGCCGAGAAGGTAGAAAACAGAGATCAATATGAATACGATCAGATTGATCAGGATGCTCACAATCAATAGGAACATGGGGGCATGATACAGGTCGGAATTCCGGGTAATGATGACCAGATGCCACTGATCCATGACTTCATCGACAAATACGGTACATTTCTCACCGTCGATCGTCATGTCGAAATTGCCTTTTCCCACCTCCAGAACCTTATCGAAAAGCTCCTGCCGTTCCGGAACCGTGCTGTAATCCTTTCCATTTTCCTTCTTGTTCCGGTGGGCGATGACCATGCCATCCTGGTTTACGACGAAGCCATAGCCGTAGTCATTGATCCGGATCTCCTCTACGATCTCCTGAACGCCGCTAAGCGTCAGATCCAGCGCCAGGGCATTCGTATGATCGGACAGAGCCCGCCCGACGGAGATGATCACATTTCCGGTCTGTGCATCTACATAGGGGGAAACAATGACAACATCCCCTTTTGCGGCGACAGTGGTCAGATACCAGTCTCTCTTTGTGGGATCGTAATCCGCAGGGGGTACCCAGTTCACGCCGTCCACGTAGGTTCCCTGAATCACACCGTAGATACCGGTATAACTGGAGTCAAACTGTTGCTCCGTCCGTTTGGACTCCCGAGTGATATATTCAATGATCTCATCCGTGGTCGCACCTTTTTCCACCATGTGATCCACGGTGTCTGCCGTAAGCCAGAGAACGCTTTTCGCGGTATCCAGATAGTTTTCCAGATCAGCGGTAATCGCTGTGGCCTTATCGTCTCCCAGTTCCTGTACGGAGGAAAATGCGGTCCTGAAAATGACTCTGGATGTAAACAGAACCAGAAGTGCCATCAAAACAAATGTGACGGTCAGTGGGATGATCAGATTTTTACGACTTCGTTTCATATGGATTCAGTCCTCTGAATGGTTATCGCTTTTTTTGATAAGTATAATTGCAAAATTGCTTTTTTTCAAGTATTCTATTATATGGCGAAGTCTGAGTTTTGCATACCGTCTTCCGAAAGAAAGGTGGATTGACATGACGAATCATGTTGTTCTTGTTGATGATGATAATCTGAATCTGAAGATAGCCAAAAATATACTGGGCAGGAATGGGATTGAGGTGACGGCGCTCCATTCGGGGCAGGAGCTTCTGGACTATATGAAACAGGATACTCCCGATCTGATCCTGCTGGACATTATCATGCCTGAAATGGACGGCTTTGAGACGCTGGGCAACGTGCGCCGGCTGGAAAAGGAAATGGATCTGGGGGAGACTCCCGTTATCTTTCTCACTTCGGACGAGGATAATGAATCCGAAACCAGAGGGTTTGAGATGGGTGTATCCGACTATATCCGGAAACCCTTTGAACCCTCTGTGCTGATCAAGCGTATCGACAATGTCCTGAAAAGGCAGCGGGTCCTTCAGCGCTTCTATGAGGAGGCAACCATTGACAACCTGACTGGTCTCCTGAATAAGGGGGCCATCAGCAGTAAGCTGGAAATGCTCTGCCGCAGGAAACCGGGTTATCTGATGATGATCGATCTGGATTCCTTCAAGCTGGTCAATGACATTTACGGTCATAACGCAGGAGATAAGATCCTGATCAGTTTTGCCATCCTGATCAGAGGCTTTCTCGGTCCCGACGATATCGTGGGACGAATGGGCGGAGATGAATTTACCGCTTTTTCCACTGCCATCAAAAACGAAGAGGATATCAGGGAATTCTCCGATAAACTGAATGAGGCATTTCTCCAGGATGCCAAAAGGATCCTGGGAGAAGATATGGATATTCCTCTGGGAGCATCCATCGGAGCCATCTGCCTTACGGGTCAGGGAGAGGAATTCTCCGAAGTACTCAATAAGGCGGATAAGGCACTGTACCAGGTGAAGAATAACGGGAAGCATGGCTATGCCCTGTACGAAGAGGATGAGTCCGATGAGGATTCCTATGAGATCAATCTGAAAACCCTCTCCATGATCCTGTCGGAGAGAAACGTATCCTCCTCCGCGCTGAAGCTGGATATGTCTTCCTTTGTCGTTGTTTACCGTTTTGTCATGCGCTATGTCATGCGTTACCACAGGGATGCCAGCAAGCTTTTATTCACCCTGACACCCGGCGAGGAAAAGGACGGAGACAGGCTGAAGGAATATTATGACAAATTCGGTGAACATATCGGAAACACTCTGAGACGGAGTGATCTTCTGATGCAGGTCCGCAAGAATATGTATTTCATCATTCTGACCGATATCCGGGAAGAGGCTGTGGAACAGGTGGCGGGCAATATCATCCGAAGCTGGCGCGAGAAATATGGAGAGGTTCTCACGATCAACTATGAGGCGGAATTCCTGGAATCGGAAAAGCCCAGCGTTAGCAGCGACAGGCTGTGGGTAACCATCGTGGATGATGACCCCATGAACCTGAAGCTGGCGGAGAAGATCCTCGCCGAAAATGATATACAGGTGACGAAGCTTACCTCCGGCAAAGAACTGCTCAGTTTCGTAAGGGAAAACCGTCCTGACTTAATCCTTCTGGATATCAACATGCCGGAAATGGACGGTTTTGAGACCATAACCCGCCTCAGAGCGGAGGAAACGGAGATCGCTGATATTCCCGTTGTTTTCCTGACTTCGGAAAATGATACGAACACGGAAAAAAAAGCACTGGGACTCGGTGCCAAGGATTTTATCCGAAAACCCTTTATTCCTGAGATCCTTTCCCTCCGGGTTAAACAGATCGCGGAGCTTCTTCGTCTTCAGAAACACCTCTCGGAGGAAGTGGCGCGGAAGACAAAGGAAAATGAGCAGCTTTTTCTCAATGTCGTCAGCTCCCTGGCCGGAGCCATCGATGCCAAGGATACCTATACCAACGGTCATTCCAGCCGTGTGGCAGAGTACTCCAGGGAGATCGCACGACGCTACGGTTACAGCATGAAGGAGCAGAGTGACATTTATATCATCGGACTTCTGCATGATGTCGGGAAGATCGGTGTTCCTGATTCCGTGATCAATAAGCCGGGAAGACTGAACGACGAAGAATTCGCTTACATCAAGCGGCACCCTGTCATCGGTTCTCAGATCCTGAAGAATATCAAGGAGATGCCGAAGCTTTCCATCGGAGCCCGCTGGCACCATGAGCGGTATGACGGATCCGGTTACCCGGACGGCCTTAAGGGAGAGGAAATTCCCGAGGAGGCCCGGATCGTGGCGGTGGCGGATGCCTATGACGCCATGTCCAGTAAGCGAAGCTACCGGAACATCATGCCGCAGGAAAAGATCCGCGAGGAGATCAAAAAGGGCATCGGCACGCAGTTTGATCCGCGTTTCGCGGAAATCATGCTGAAAATGATCGATGAAGACACCAACTATTCCATGCGTGAAGGCTATTAACGGGGAGTTTGCATGAGCAGGGCATTTTACCGTTTCATTACGGCATTTATTGTTATTTTGGCCGGATTACTGGTTTATTTCGGCCCATTTTATGATGCGGATTCGGCAGTTACGGACCGGCTGTATACCCATTACTCCGGGACGGATAAGCACATCGTGATCATCGGAATCGATGAGGAAACACTCGCGGAATACGGGAATTTCAATTTGTGGTCGCGGGAAAAGCTTGCGGAGCTGATCGAGAAGCTATATGCGGATCCGGAGAATGCCCCGGCTGTTGTCGGAATGGATCTGATCCTTTCGGAAAGTCTAGATGACGAAACGGACAGACGCCTTGCGAAAGCGGCAGAAGCAGCAGGCGGAAATGTCGTTGTGGGCTCGAATCTGGTGTATCGGGGACGGGTGGAGACCGGCCGCGGAGGGGAGCTTTACTATAACACGGAATATATCGATCATGTTGAGATGCCCTATGAAGCATTGCGCAGCGTGGTAGTTGCGGGCTTTACAAATCAGAGTATCGCCAAGGACGGGTACATCCGTTATTCCATGAATTCCGTTCGCTATCACGATACCGGGAGCAATTCCGATGTAACTCAGGACAGCTTTGCCTATGCGGTCTATAAACAGTATTGCGGAATAACCGGAGAAGAGGTAAAGGCTCCGAAGACCAATGATAATCATCAGTTCCAGTTCCGGTATTCCGGAGAAACGGGTGAATTCTCAGAGCTCTCCCTGGCAGCTGTTCTTTCCGGTAAGGTGCCTGCGACGGCATTCCGGAATTCCATCGTCCTGATCGGCGCTTATGCGCCGGGATTCCAGGACTCTTATCAGCCGGCTTCCGACAGAGGGGACTCCATGTACGGCGTGGAGATCCATGCAAATATCCTGCAGGCCTATATGCAGGGCAAAACTATGATCGTGGCAAATAAGCTGGCTATGGCGATCATTACGGCCGTACTGGTCCTTATTCTGATGCTTGTGGGAAGAAGGGTGAAGCTGCCGATATTCCTGATCATTTCCGCGGGCTTTGCCGTACTGTATGTTCTCACGGGCATTCTGCTGGCCGGGCAGGGGCTTTTTATCCCCTGTATCTATATGCTGATCCTCATAGTGATGGCGGATCTGAACTTCCTGATCGATAATCACCAAAGAGAATTAAAAAAGCAAATGTGGTCCTTTACGGAAGCAATGGCGGCTGCCATCGACGAAAGAACCCCGTATAATGCAAGCCATACCAGAAATGTGGCAAAATACTGCGGAATGGTCGCAGACTATGTGAATAAGCTCCACCGCCGGGGAAAGGAAAAGGAGCATTTCTCGGAGAAGAGGAAGGAGCAGCTGGTGATGGGGGCCCTTCTCCACGATATCGGGAAGATTGCCGTTCCGCTTTCCGTTATGAATAAGGCCACCCGCCTGGACGGTCATGAAAAAGAAATCGAAAGCCGCCTTGTCAATATCCGCCTTCGTGCTGAGGTAATGCTGCTGAAGGGAGAGAAGGATGAAGCCTGGTACAGCGACATGGTGAAGAAGACGGAGCAGGCAAAGACCATGCTTGAAAAGGTGAATGCCGCCGGCTTTGTGGATCAGGAAACGGGAGAGGAGCTGAAAAAGGTACTGGACTACAGCTTTGAAGGGGAACCCTTTTTTACGGATGAGGAGAAGGAGTGCCTCAGTATCGTCAGGGGGACGCTCACGGCAGAGGAGAGAAAGATCATGGAGAGCCATGTATCCATTACGAAACGTATTCTCTCCAAGGTATATTTCAACCGTTATTTCAAGAATTCACCGGTCTATGCCGGGCAGCATCATGAGTGTCTGAATGGCAGCGGTTATCCTGACGGACTCACCGCAGACGAGCTCTCCGCGGATTCCCGGATCATGGCTGTCTGTGATATCTGTGATGCTTTGCTGGCCACGGATAGACCATATAAAAAACCTTTACCTTTTGAGAAAGCCTTTGGTATAATGAGAGATATGGCAGAAAAGGGGAACATTGACGGAAAATATGTGGAATATCTGTATGAATGTCTGAAGCCGGAGAATGCCGGAGAGAAAAGCTGAGTTTCGTTTTATCGCATCTGCTGTGAAGGAAAGGGGATAGTATGAAGGGGAAAAAGTTTCTCGATTCGACGAAGGGAAAGGTGATCATTACTTCAGCGGTAGTGGCGGTCATTGCCGCCGTTGTAATTGTGATCGTTCTGAAGAATAAGGACACTTACCGCAGCATCATCGCAAAGGGCGTACAGGGAACGGTAAATGTGGTCGGCGAGATCAATAACGGTCAGGCCTATTCCGGGGAAAGACTCTATGGTGGTGACGATGTCAGCGTTTTGGATGCATCCTCGCTTACCATGCTCATGGATAATGACAAATACCTGTATGCGGATGCAAATACGCATTTTAAGCTGGTGGCCGATCAGCAGAAGGATTACAGTAAGATCCGGATCATCCTGGATAAGGGCTCGGAGCTGAATGAACTGAAATCAAAGCTTGGTGCCGATGATTCCTATGATGTGGGAACACCGAATTCCACCATGTCCGTCCGTGGAACCGAATTCCGTGTGACGGTCTATACGGTGGATGATATCGTCTATACCCTGCTTGAAGTTTCGAGCGGAACTGTCCTGGTACGCCTGCAGACCACCGACGGTACATTTAACGGCGTTGAAAAGGAATTCTATGGAGGCGACAGCGTACTGATCCGCGGGAACGGAGAATTCTCCGAATTCGTTGTGGATGAAAATGATGCGGTGGTAAGGCACCTGGATTATTCCGTTCTTCCGCCGGACGGCGTAAAGAGACTGATCGCTCTTTTGGATAAGGGAGAAGATGATCCGACGACGGAGGATCCGAATACAGGAGACACGACGGAGGAAGCAACTACGGAAAGTACGGAGGACGTAACTGACGACACCACAGAGGATGTGACCGACGATACGACGGAGGAAGGGTCTGAAAGCACGACGGAGAATCATTCATCGACTACGGAACAGACAACCGGTAAGACCACCCAGAAGGTGACTGAGAAACCGACCGAGATACCAACGGAGAGGGCAACAGAAAAGCCAACGGAAAAACCGACGGAAAAAACCACGGAAAAGACAACGGAGGCAGTAGGAGATCATACCCATACATATGGCTCCTGGAAGGTAACAACAGCCGCGACATGCACGGCTTTCGGAAGGGAAGAACGGGCATGTACCATCTGTGGTAAGAAGGAGACCCGGATCCTTGCGGCAACCGGACATAACTACTCCACCCAGAGCTCGAAACCGGCAACCTGTACGGTTGACGGATATGAGCAGAAGACTTGCACGAAGTGCGGGGCTACAGAGAAGGTGAAGCTTCCTGCAACCGGGCATCATTTCGGTACCTGGACCGTTACAAAGGCCGCCGGCTGTGAGACTTCCGGAACCGAGGAGAGAAAATGTACGGGCTGCGGCAAGTCGGAATCCAGAACGGTGGAAGCACTGGGACACAGCTACGGCACGTGGGTTACAAAGGAAGCAACCTGTACGGAAGATGGTTCCAGGGAAAGAACCTGTTCACGTTGCGGGGTGAAGGAGAACGAGACAATCGCGGCAACCGGACATAAATTCGGCAGCTGGGCTGTCACAAAAGCGGCAGGCTGTGAAACCACCGGAACCGAAACCGCAACCTGCTCCGTCTGCGGCAAGACGGAAACCAGAACCGTTGTGGCAACCGGGCATAAATTCGGCAGCTGGATACAGATTAATGCCCCGTCCTGTACAAGGGAGGGAAAGGAAACACGTACCTGCTCTGCATGCGGCAAGACGGAAGAAAGATCCGTCAGTGCGCTGGGCCATAATTATGTACAGGTGGAAGGCCAAAGCGGAAATTATCAGAGAGTTTATCAGTGCACACGGTGTGGTGACTGGAAATATGAGTAGATCATGTGATGCCTGAAGGAACAGGCAGAATAAGACAAGAGGCTGAGTATGTTTCATATACTTGTGGTAGATGATGATAAGAATGTGCGCCGTTATATCCGGACAGTTCTGGAAACGAATGGGTACCTTGTCAGTACGGCTGAGGACGGGGTGAAGGCTCTGGCACTTCTCGAAAAGGAAACGGTGAATCTGGTGGTTCTGGACATCATGATGCCGGTGATGGACGGCTATGAATTCACGCGTATCCTCAGGGAAGGGAACAGCAGCCTCCCTGTTCTTATGGTATCCGCAAAGCAGCTTCCGGCAGATAAACACAAGGGCTTCATCGCCGGTACCGATGATTACATCACAAAGCCCATTGACGAAACGGAAATGCTCCTCCGGATCAAAGCGCTGCTGCGCCGGGCAAAAATCGCCGATGAACGGCGCATTGAGATCGGAGATGTTATTCTGGATTACGAGAGTCTTTCAGTGACAAAAGGAGAAGAAGTCCAGATGCTTCCGCAGAAGGAATTCTATCTGCTCTTTCTGATGCTGTCCTATCCCGGGAAGATCTTTACGAGAATCCAGCTGATGGACGAGGTATGGGGCAAGGACAGTGAGACCGGATGGGAGACCGTGACCGTTCACATCGGACGGTTGCGGAAGCGGTTCGAGGGCTGGAAGGAATTCTCCATTGAGTCGGTGCGCGGATTAGGATACAGGGCGGTGAAGAAGGTATGAATGTAAATAACAGACTGCAGAATTCAAAACAGAACATTTCCCTGATCATCACGCTTTCCGTGATGGTCATGGGACTGCTTCTGGTAACAACCCTCATTGTAGGTGTGATCGTTTTCTTTTTTATCTATCGGGGAATGCTGAAGCTGGAATCGTCGGGGATCAGTGCAACATCCCTTTTTTTTATTTTTATCGGCCTCTGCCTTTTCTTCGGAACGATCCTTTCCTTCATTACGGTACATTTTCCCATGAAACCGGTTACGAAGATCATGGACGCCACGAACCGGCTTGCGTCCGGAGATTACTCTGTTCGTCTCTCTTTTAAGGGACATTTTGCGAAGCTCCCTCCTATCCGGAAGATGACAGACAGCTTTAACACCATGGCGGAGGAACTGGGACAGATCGAAATGCTCCGGTCGGATTTCATTAATAATTTCTCTCATGAATTCAAGACACCCATCGTCTCTATCGCAGGCTTCACCAAGCTTCTGAAAAAGGGCAATCTCCCGGAAGAGATAAGGACAGAATATCTGGATATCATTGAAGAGGAATCCCTTCGCCTTTCCGCACTGGCAACAAATGTGCTGAATCTGGCAAAGGTGGAGAATCAGAATATCCTTTCGGATACCACGGATTTCAATCTTTCAGAGCAGATCCGTAACTGCTTTCTTCTGCTGGAGACCAAGTGGAGCAAAAAGAACATCGATCCTTTACTTCCGGAGGAAGAGTATGAGATTCACGGAAATGAAGAGCTGCTGAAGCAGGTATGGATCAATTTGCTGGATAATGCGATCAAATTCTCCGAAGAGTACAGTACTGTGCAGGTAAGCATTCAGGAAGAAGGCAGTAACCTTCTTGTACAGGTGTGCAATTTCGGAAACCCGATCCCTGTGGAGAAGAGAGAGAAGATCTTCGGAAAGTTCTATCAGGCAGACGAATCTCATGCGACGGAAGGAAATGGTGTCGGACTTGCCATTGTAAAAAAGATCGTGGAACTGCATAAGGGAAGCGTTAAGGTGGAATGTGAGGGAGGGAAAAATACTTTTCTGGTTACCTTACCAAAGAAATAAAGCAGCAACATTTTGTTTCTTTTCAGTTTATAAATAAATGTTAATATCCGTATTTGGGAAATTAGATTGTTCCGAAACCCCAAAGAAAGGAAAACCATCATGCGCAAGGTACAGATTATTTCGGACACCTGTTGTGACCTTACCCCGGAGCTTATGGAGCAGTACGGGATTGATTACGCTCGGATGAACACCGTATATGAGGGTAAGGAATCCCCTGCGGAGCTTTCCTGGACCCCGACCGAGGTTCATGAGTTTTACGAAAATATCCGTAAGGGAGGTCGGTATACGACAACCCAGGTCCCTGTAGAGGAATATGACCGGATATTCCGGAAATATCTGGAACAGGGCAGTGATATCGTATATATTGCCTGCTCCACGAAGCAGTCCGGATCGGTAAATACCGCAAAGGTACTGGCAAAAAAGCTGGAAGCGGAACATGAGGGTGCGAAGATCCTCTGTATGGATTCCATGAGATCTGCCATCGGAGAGGGACTTCTGGCAATCGAAGCAGCGAAGCTGTCTGCAGCAGGACAGGGCGCTGAGGAGATTTACTCGGCTATTGAGAAGATACGGAATACGGCTTTGGAATTCTGTGCGGTTCATACGCTGGAATATCTTCACCGCGCCGGACGGGTAAAGGGTTCTGCCGCATTTTTCGGTAACCTCTTCGGAGTCAAACCGATCATCATAGCCGATGCGGAGGGCAATCAGGCGGCTTATAAAAAAGTTAAGGGGAGAGATGCATCGATCACGGAGATCGTAAACCTTCTGAAGGAGAAGATCCGGAAGCCGGAGGAGCAGACCGTATTCCTTGCTCATGCAGACTGTAAACCCGAAGAAGTTAGTGCATTAAAAGAAAGGATTCAGAAGGAGATTCCCTGTAAGGATATTTATGTATGCTATATCGGACCGATCATCGGAGCATCTGTCGGACCGGATGCGATATCGGTATTTGCCCTTGGTGAAGAAGTGACTTTCGTAGGTGGGGAGAAATAATATGGACAAGAAGACCATGAACAGCCAGATGCTTGCGGAACTGATCTGTGGTGGAATCCGGAACCTCGTGCTTCACAAGGATGAGGTGAATGATCTGAATGTTTTTCCGATCCCTGACGGAGATACCGGAAATAACATGCTGATGACCATGCAGGGCAGTGAAACAGCGGTTCCCTATGAAGATGAAGGAGTCGGTGAATATGCCCGTCGTGCGGCAGACGGCATGCTTTTCTCCGCCCGAGGTAATTCCGGAGTAATCCTGTCGCAGATAGCGGATGGGATGGCAGCCGGACTGGAGGGCGTGGAGTGTGCGGATGTTAAGGATACGGAACGAGCTTTTCTATGCGGTGTTGAGCATGCCTATTCCGCTGTTGCGGAACCGGTAGAGGGCACGATTCTTACCGTTGTGAGAGAAGCAGCAGAATATGCTTCTTCTCTGAATTGTTCGGATATTCAGGAATATCTGGATGCATTTTTACATCAGGCCCACGAATCTCTCAGTCATACACCGGAGCTTCTGGAGATTTTAAAGAAGTCCGGAGTGGTAGATTCCGGTGGGGCAGGTCTGATCTATATCGTTGAGGGGGCCCTCTCCGTACTGAAGGGAGAAGCCATCGAAACCGTAAGTGAATTCCCGGAGCATACGGCACCGGCGGCCGGACTGAATTTCGACCTTTTTAATGAAGACAGTGAGCTGGTCTATGGTTATTGTACAGAGCTTCTGCTAAGACTTCAGCGTAAGAAGACAGACATTGAACATTTTGACCTCGCCGGATTCCGTGAGTATCTGCAGAGCATCGGAGATTCCGTAGTTTGTCTGCAGACAGGAAGTGTGGTCAAGCTTCATGTTCATACAAAGGAACCTTATCTTGTTCTGCAATACGGGCAGCGGTTCGGTGAATATCTGACAGTCAAGATTGAGAATATGTCCCTTCAGCATAATAACCTCCCTGCAGACAGCAAGCTGGTACATCCGGAAGAACATAAGCAGTTTGGGGTCGTTGCCGTAGCCACAGGTGAAGGGAACAAAAAGAATTTCCGGGAGATGGGTACCGATCAGATCGTTCAGGGCGGCCAGACCATGAATCCCTCTGCGGATGATTTCATCGAAGCCTTCCGCAGGATCAACGCGGATACGATCTTTGTCCTGCCCAATAACAGTAATGTCATCCTGACTGCAGAGCAGGCGGCAAAGCTGTATGAAGCTGCAGACATACGCGTCATTCCCAGCCGTTCCATCGGAGATGGTTATGCAATCCTCTCCATGCTGGATCTGGATTCCGGGGATCCGGATGCGATTGAGAGGGATATGAACCAGTCGATGGAGGGCGTTGTGACCGGCAGTGTCACTCAATGCATACGGGATACGGAAATGGACGGATTTCACCTCAGAGAAGGACAGTATCTCGGTATCGTGGGGAAGGAGATCGTGTCTGCGGATAATGACAGAAGAGATACGGCATGTATGTTGACCGCACGGATGGATTTCACGGGTCATCAGATCTGTATCATTGTCCGGGGAAAAGACTCCACGGAGGAAGAAGCGGAAGAAATCGTCGAGCAACTCCGGAAAGAACATCGGGATTGCGAGTTTATCGTTCAGAACGGTGGTCAGGAGCTATACAGCTATTATGTGATTCTTGAGTAGTTTTTAAAAATGGTAAAAGAGCAAGGTGGCCCGTGTGCTCCCTTGCTCTTTTTTATAGCCGGGAGCGGAAAAAGGCAGTACGGTTGTTAGCAATTCTAATATGTGATAACATCCGGGGGCTGGTGGTATGGCGTAAAGAACGGATGGTATGCAAAAGGTAAGACTTATACCATCGACGGAAAGAAATATACCTTTGATAAAGATGGGTATTGCGTAGAATAACATGTAACGGTGGGGACGGTTCTGGGACGCCCCAATGTCATTAAGTTAGTAATCATGTTCATTCATAATAATAGCAGAATAAAGGGGTTGTGAACAGTTTGTTTTAGTTCCAGCCCCCAAAGCGTACGATTTGCTTTCCTTTAGACAAGCCTATCAGGCAGGCATTCCTGC
>JAFXZW010000131.1 GCA_017541035.1 Eubacterium sp.
ATTCTTTGTCTGAATACCTTCAGGCGTGTCGGGCCACTTCCCTTCACGATACATTTCAACACATTTTCGTTTGAATTCATAACTATAGCGCATAAATATACCCTCCTTACTGGTTGTCCAGTAAAGAGGGTACATATCAAAAGCCCCGCAAAGCGGGGCTTTTTTGACTATCTCAGAGAACCGGGACAGAATCGGCGAAGCCGATTCTGCTCACAGGGATGACGTGCCGCCGGAGTTACGGGAATATTTTAAAGAAGTATTCCAGATTTCCGGATATCAGAGCGCTTACGACGATCACGACGAGCAGTATGAGATGTAGCTTCCATTCCCGTGCAAGCAAGCCGATAAATTCCCTGATCAGGGCGTTGGGCCAAAAATACCATTTGGTCGGAGCACCCATTCCATCCGCATTCATTCCGGTGTCTGCTGCGAGGATACCGCTTCGGAAAACATGAAAATTGGTAGTCGAAAAGGCAACCTCGGGGGGAACATCCGGATCGGAGTCCGCCAGTGCATCTTCAATCAGATCTCTGGAAAAAAGCATATTCTGAGCTGTATTTACGGAACGGGTTTCCGGCATGATCTGATCGCCGGGGATTCCCTGTGAAAGGAGGTAATTGCGGATGGCTTCACCTTCAGGCATACATTCATCGGGGCCCTGTCCGCCGGAGGGAATGAAGATGACCTTTTTCCCTGTCTCCTCCAACTGCTCCCGGGCGAAGCGGATGGCCCGGTCTGCGCGCCCCTGCAGTAAAGGAAAGAGGGTTCCATCCTCACGAATGCCGCATCCGAGAATGATCAGATAATCCTTGTTGTATTCCGGATGATGCTTGCCTGCCCGCTGACAGTACAGCAAGGTAGAAAAAAGGTTGCAGATAAAATAGTAGAAAAGACAGGAAAGAATACCACGCATGACGCGGATATAGGTGTCGGTTGTTTCCAGACTGATAATAGCCGAACTTCTGTATACAGTAAGCATAAGAACCAGGATGGCAGACATAAGCAGAATGCTGATCAGGATTCCCAATGAATTAGTAAGCCGTACTCCCTCCCTTCGTAAAAGAACCACGTTGCTGACGATCATTACGATGGAGAAGATAACAAGGAGGGGGACGGCAAGGAGAGAGATAATTGACAGGGTAAAGCTTGTGATAAGGAAGAAATGCTCTCCCCGCAGAGGCTCTCCCCGGAAAAAGAGGCTGTAGATCACAGCACCGATCAGGATCAGTCCCTGTGAAAAGAAATACAGGGACAGTCCCAGATCCAGTATCGTTCTGTAAGAAAAATGAAATGCTTTTTTGCTCTGTCTGTGCCAGAAGAACAGAAAAATGGAAAGGCACAGGAAATAAACGGCAATCAATGCAAATGCGGCATGCATTCCCTGAAAACTGTATCGTCCTGAGTATACCATGCTGAAGCTGGTTACGGTCAGAGAATCCCAGAACTGATCCGATGACTGAGAAGCGCCTTTATGTATGCATTTAACGGTCAGACTTGTGGTTCCGGGTTTCAGCGGTCGGAAATGAATAAACAGAAGACCGTCCTCCATTTCCTGGTAGGTATCTTCTACGATTCCTTCTGTTCCGTAAGTAACGGTGATTGACTGATACTCATCCTGCGGGGCCCAGAAATACAGTGTGATCTCTTTGGACTGTAGTACCGCGGTGAAGAAGGTGGCAACCGCAAACGCAAGCGTTAATATGATGATAGTGAGAGCTTTTCTTCCCGTAGAAGTAATCGTCGCATTCATAAGGAAAATCCTTTCCATCATGATATCTGAAAACACCGTTTCCACGTTATCAAGTTTACCACCCTTTAAGGGAATGTGTCAATCATGACGGGAGAGCTCTGCGGGGCCGAATGCCGTTGCTTCTTATCCCAGTTCTGCTTCAAGCCTCTTTACTAAAAGGGGCAGGGTTGTCTCGAAATCAACCCCGTACCAGGGCTTCCGGGGATTGGAAAGGGTCTCACGGATGGTGTCCGCTGTGTAGTCAGCCGCAAGCGCGAAGGCTTTTTCTCTGGAAAGGCCGCGGATCATTCCGCCTACGGCAACAGATGCAAAGATATCACCTGTTCCGTGGTAGGAAGCATCCACCCGGTCATTCTGATAAATGAAATAATCTCCGGTTTCGGTATCCAGTCCGTACACACCGGTTTTTCCTGCGCTCAGGGAAACACCGGTTACCACAACCAGTTTTGCCCCCAGGTGAGAAAGCTTATCCAAAAGTTCCAGTATATAGGCCTCATCGTATTCCTCGCGATAATCCATGCCGGTCATGAAGCAGGCCTCGGTAATATTTGGCACGATGATATCAGCCCGCCCGCAGAGCCCTGCGTTGAGAGCGGCGTATTTCTCATCAAAAGCGGGATACAACTTTCCATTGTCCGCCATAACGGGATCAATGAAGGTTGTAGCGCCGCTGAAAAGGTCGAAGATCTTTTCTGTGATGGCGATCTCCTCAGCAGATCCCAGATATCCGGTATAGATCGCATCGAATTCCACGTTCTGTGATTTCCAGTGTGAAACGATGGGCATCAGCTGATCTGTCAGATCCTTCACTGTGAAGTCGGGGAACATGGTATGGGTGGACAGGACAGCGGTAGGAAGGATAACCGTCTCGATTCCCATGGCTGAAAGAATGGGAAGCGCAACGGTCAGAGAGCATTTTCCGAGACAGGAAATGTCCTGAATGGTTAAAATTCGTTTCATGATGGTACCTCCGAAATTGAAATTTCATCTTGAATGGAAGAGTAAGTGAAGAGTTATACTTTATTGTAGAATGCAACAAGAATATCGGAAAACTGACCATATGAAAATGATCAGTTTGATACATTTTTATATGGCCAGTTTAGTGAGAAGTCCCTCTCTACTTGAAATGAAAAGATGTCTATGCTAAAATGAACTTGTTTTTGTAAGATGCAAAGAGGAAACCGGGTATAACCCGGTTTTTGGAATGTGATATAGAGGAGATGACATATGAAACGTTTGAAATACTGGATTTTGGCTGCAGCGCTTCTGGTTGCTTCCGCAACGACGGTAACGGGAGGATCTGCGGAAGCGGCGGCTGACGGGCAGTGGCTGTACGGTGCAACCGGAATAACTTATCGGTTTGCGGATGGTTCTTTTGCTAAAAATGAATATGTCAGCGGTTACTGGCTGGAAGAGACGGGCTACTGGGATGGCAGAAGGGCGAAGGCCCGCTGGGCACACGATGAGAATGGCTGGTGGTACAGGGATGGCAGATGGTACCCACGCTCATCCTGGCTTCGAATCGACGGAGACTGGTATTATTTTGATGAACAGGGATATATGGCGTCGAATGAATATATCGGAAGCAAGTATGTTGATGAATCCGGCCGCCTGGACCCTGAAAGAGAAAATGGTACCTGGGTAAAAAAGAGAGGGAGCAAAACCTTCCGGGACGGAGAATGGAGTCCGGTTGACAGGTGGCTGCGGATCGATGGTGAGGATTATTACTTCGATGAGCATGGTGAAGTAAAAACAAATGAACTGATGGTTGTGATCCCGCAGGATCAGATCTACTGCTTTGATGAGGATGGACATCAGACCACTTATACACGGGTGCGTTTCCGTGAAGATATGAAGGTGATGAATATCAACCTTCACTGTGATGAACCGAAGGTGGACATTCTGGCAAAGGATTTGGAAAGGTATCTTTATGATACATCGGATGAGGATACGGAGCTTATTCTTCAGATTAACGGTCTGAACCGGAAGCTGTCCTTCAAGAATGATATGCTCTATATTGATGAAACGGCATTTTCGGATTTTATGACGACACTGGGTACCGGTGATATCCGCATTGTGGTCGGCGATTCACCGAGAAGGGTGTTGTCCGGCAGCCTCAGCGGAAGAGCGGATTTCTATTCCTATCGTTCGGGAGTGGAGATCGAAATCGGAGATGATGCCCATGGGACGTGCAGGATAACGAATCTTCTGATCAACAGCAGTCTGGTTTATTTTACGGTTGAAACGAAAGGTGAAAATGGAGCAGTGGTGGAGGAAGGCTTCGTAGCAAAGGGAGATGCCAACCGTTACCTTTATTTCGAAGGCGACATAACGGACGCCGAATTCCTGAAGCTGCTGGTAAAGGCCGGCATTGTGGAAGCGGACTGTGCGGTCAACCAGACAAAAAAGTAGTAACCGATAGCCATTTATAGGCACTCCTTCGGGGGTGCCTTTTATTAAAAAGAGACACGAATGGAAACGATCCGGGATATGACCGGTTCCGTTCCCGGATTTTCTGAAGGGTAAATTCAATCCGAAGCAGACATAAACTTATGGTGGTCAAAAGGGGTGAGAAAAACAGATTTGGCGTATGTAAGAAAATAGTATTTTTTGTCTGAACGAAACAGAACGGAGGGTTACTGATGTCTGAAAAAAAGGAAAAAACAAAAGAGCCTAAGAAAAAGAAACAAAGGTCTCTGCAGGGGAGAGTATTTCGGATATCACTGTTCGGAGTTTTGGCACTTGGAATCGTATCGCTTTTGATCGGTTTGGGGATTTATGCGGTGGTTCTTGCGGATCAGTATATTACAAAGGCATTTAATCTCTCGAGGATGACTGCGGTTGCCATTGAGGATGTCATTGATGTGGAGAAACTGGCAGATTCCTTTAGTTCTACATATCTTGGACTGTCAGAGGAAGAGAGAAAGGATCCGAATAGCGAAGCGTACCTGGATCATTTCAAAAAGTTCACAGAGAATGAGGACTATCAGAGGTTGATTGATATCCTGCGTGAATACAGAGATATGAATGACGTAAGCGACCTGTATCTGGTAAAACAGATCAGCGATACGAATGCTGAAATCTATATTGCTGATCCGGATGAAAATCCGGAAACTGCCTGCCGTCCCGGTTTTTGGGAAGGGATTGCACCGGATAAGATTGATAAATATCTGAACTGGAACGGAGAAGGAAAACTATATGGGTTCTGGTATGTTCCGGGAAACGGCTGGCTTTGCTCCTCCGGTGTTCCCTTTCGAAATGCGAAAGGCGAAGTGATCTGCTATATCATGGCAGATATAAACCTGAGGGATCTTGTTGCCGGCATGCGGAATTTTGTGATCTGGTATTTCGTTGCACTGGTACTTATCATGACAATTTATATTCTGGTCCTGATGCGTATTATGAAAAAAAAGGTGGTCAGTCCGATCAACCTTGTGGCGAATGCTGCGAAAAAGTATGCGAATGATAAACTGGCCGGGGAAGAGACCGAAGAGCATTTTACGAATCTGGGGATCGACAGCGGTGATGAGATCGAACGTCTGGCAGATACGATGGCTGATATGGAAAAGGATCTTGGGAACTATGTCGAGAATCTGATGAAGGTCACCAAGGAGAAAGAGCGGATCGGAGCCGAGTTGAGTGTCGCAACCGATATTCAGGCCGGTATGTTGCCGCAGAAATTCCCTCCATTCCCGGATCGGGAGGAATTCGATCTTTTTGCCAGCATGACTCCGGCCAAAGAGGTGGGCGGTGACTTTTATGACTTCTTCTTTATCGACGAGGATCATCTGGCACTGGTTATGGCGGATGTGTCCGGAAAGGGTGTACCCGCTGCTCTCTTCATGGTGATCGCAAAAACACTGATCAAGGATCAGGCACTGATGGGAGAACTGTCTCCGGCGAAGATTCTGAATAAGACAAATGAACTTTTATGCGAGAGTAATCCGCAGAGACTCTTTGTTACGGTATGGCTTGCGATCCTGAATGTAAAAACCGGAGAAGGAATATCAGCCAACGCCGGCCATGAGCATCCGGCGCTTCGCAGAGCCGGCGGAAACTATGAGCTTCAGGTATATCGTCATTCTCCTGCGGTTGCCGCACTTTCCCAGATAAAATACCGGGAACACGACTTTCAATTAAACCCGGGAGACAGCCTTTTCGTATACACTGACGGTGTTGCGGAGGCTACAGATGCCCATAATGAGCTTTACGGAACAGACCGTATGATAGAGGCTCTGAACGCTGATCCGGCGGCGGCTCCCGAAGAGGTACTCACGGCGGTAAAGAAATCCGTAGATCAATTTGTCGGAGATGCTCCGCAATTTGATGATCTTACGATGCTTTGCCTCTATTTCAAAGGGGAGGGCGGCGTGAAGGCTTCTGATTAACTATTGACTCACACACTATCCCGCCTTCGACAGTTAATAGGCCGAGAACCGCGTGAATAGCGGATTCTCGGCTTTGGAGATATCCGTTTCTGCTGCTGGGCTCCTTATCCCGGTAGGAAATGAAACGATAAATCTCCTGCCCGATTAAAAAAATGCTTGCAATCCGCTGCAGTTCGTTGTAGTATAGTAGGGCGCGGTATAACCGGGATGTAGTTCAGGTGGTAGAACGCTTGACTGGGGGTCAAGAGGTCGCAGGTTCAAGTCCTGTCATTCCGACGAAGGGAAGATGTAAGTCTTCCCTTTTTCTATGTGTGCGATAAGAGGCGGGTATTGTTCTTTCATGAATGCCCATTTGACACCCAAAGAGATAATCAGGGAATAATCTCCCTCCTGCTCGATTGCGTGAATATGGTTATGAAATCCTTTGACCATAGCAGGGGAATTTGATATGATGATAGGGTCTGAAGGTAATTCGCGTGTTGCATATCATCAGCCGGAGCAAACTACCTTCTGACTCCGGCATTAATATAAAGTATTTTCAGGAGTACATACATCATGGAAACCAAAAAAAGAGGCAGTTTCGGTGGATCCTTCGGCTTTGTTCTGGCTGCGGCAGGAAGCGCGGTTGGATTGGGAAATATCTGGCGTTTTCCTGCGCTGGCGGCAAAAGACGGGGGAGGACTGTTTCTGGTAGTTTACCTGGTTCTGGCCATTACCTTTGGCTTTACGCTCCTTATTTCGGAGGTTGCGATCGGACGAAAGACCAAGCAGAGTCCCCTTACAGCCTACGGAAAGCTGCACCGTAAATCAAAGTGGATCGGTGGGATCGCCTGTCTGGTTCCGTTCCTGATCATGCCCTACTACTGCGTGATAGGCGGATGGGTACTGAAGTATTTTATTGCCTTTCTGACAGGGCAGGGAGCTGCCGCCACGGATGATGGATATTTCGGAGAATTCATCACGGATAAAGGACAGCCGGTCATTTTCACCGCAATCTTCCTGATCGGCTGCGCGGTGGTTGTCTTTATGGGAGTTGAAAAGGGAATCGAGCGTTTCTCAAAGGTTCTGATGCCCATCCTTTTTGTACTGGTCATTGCCATTGCCATTTATTCTCTTACCATAAGCCGTACGGATGAGGCGGGGAATACCGTTACCGGCATGGACGGACTGAAGGTTTATGTGGTTCCGAATCTGGACGGGGTAACGACAAAAAGCTTTTCCACTACTGTGATGGATGCTTTGGGGCAGCTCTTCTACAGTATCAGTGTAGCCATGGGTATCATGATCACCTATGGATCCTATGTGCCGGATGATACCAACCTGGTGAAATCAGTGAACCAGATCGAGATTTTCGACACGCTGGTGGCCTTTCTTGCGGGCGTTATGATCATTCCCGCAGTCTATGTCTTCCAGGGAGTGGATGGCATGAAGAGCGGACCGGCGCTGATGTTTGTTGCCCTTCCGAAGATTTTTGCGGAAATGGGAACGATTGGAAATATCATCGGAACGTTGTTTTTCGCTATGGTGCTTTTCGCAGCCCTAACCAGTGCCATTTCCATACTGGAGGCCATCGTATCCAGTATGATCGACCGCTTTGAAATGAAGAGAAGCAAGGCGACGGTGATAGAGACGGCAGCGGCACTGCTGATCGGAGTGATTGTCTGCTTTGGTTACAATTTCTTTTATTTTGACGCCAAGCTTCCGAATACATCGCCCGGAGGAAGTGCGCAGATACTGGATATCCTGGATTATGTCAGCAATAATGTCCTGATGCCGGTGGTGGCGATTGCTACCTGTATTCTGGTGGGATGGATCCTGAAGCCCGCTGCGGTTATCGGGGAGGCGACAAAAAACGGGGAGAAGATGGGCAGACGGTTACTGTATATCGTGATGGTGCGCTTTATTGCACCGCTGCTTCTTCTGGTACTTTTGTTGTTTGCTCTGGGAGTTATCGATCTTTGATGATCACCGGTGTCTGACCGGATCTTCCCTTATCGTTCATTAATAGGCAGGGAGAGAGGGAAATGCAAGTAGTAAGCTGGATCATGATTCTCATCAAAGCTCTCGTTGCTGTTTCGGCGGGGGATCTTGTGGTAAATGCGCTGGATTATTCCCTGACGAAGAAGCAGGTGATCGGGAATGCGGTGCTCCTTCTCGTGCTCTTTTTTCTGCTTTATGTACTGGAAAAATACCGGGTACGAGAGGACGGAAAGAAAAAAAGCTTTTCCGATCTGCAGAGGGATATCTTTTTTTATCTTATCCTTTTTACAGCCATGGCTGTTGTTTTGGAGATCCATTTTTCCCTGCAGCCTCCGATACGGCTGGGGATCACGCTGATGATTCTTTTGCTTCTTTTGCTGGCGGAGAAAAGTAGATTCTTCGGTTTTGCGGGAGAGGATCGAAAGAATACCGGAAAGCTGCAGCTTGTTTTTGCCACGCTGGGTTATGGGGCGGATATCGCCCTCGGCTGTCTTGCGATGATCATTTTCCGGAAGGAATCGGACCGCTATTACCTCTATATCGCTGTCGCACTCACAGTCTTTCTGGCTGTAATACTCCGGCAGCTGGGACGAGGAGGAAAAGCAGGAGAAAGCAGCGAAAGAGAGGCAGAACTTCCGGAGGAGGAAGACGGTTTCCCGGTGGCTCCTGAAAGGAACGAAGGTACTCCCGAACCGGATTATGATTCCTGGGAATACTGGGAGAAGCAGGAAAAGATCCTGACTGACCGGAAAGAGTATGGAAAAAGACAGCTGGTCCTTTCCCTGATTCTGACTGCGGCCGTCACGGTGCTCCTCTGTTTTATGTCGTTGCTTTGCGGACTGGTATTTTTGCTGGGGGCATTTTTGGCGCAGATCCTGATTCCCATGGCATTTTACAGGTGGGGAACAGGCGGAACAGATGTGGTCAGGGATAAAACCTGCCGGACGTCGGGACTGGTGCTGCGGTGTGTGCAGTTGATCGTATTTCTGCTGGGAGCCTGGCAGCTTAGTTATGGCGCGATCTGGGAGATTGAGTATCTTTCAATCGTTGCCGCAGTTATCGGCGGGGAAGGTTACCTGATCAGGGAAAATCCCTATGTGATCGGGTAAAGGAAAGGTTTCTGCCGGTAAAACGGCAGTTTTGGGGTAATATAGGAGACAGGTTTTTAAAAGGGGGTATGAAATGAAATTTGCAAAAGCAGCTTCCGTTATGGAACATTTTATCAACACCAAAGAAGAAAACGGTGCTTCCCTGGTGGTGACGAGACATGGAATTCCGGTTTTTACCAAAAGCTCCGGCTGCGCGGATGTCGAGAAGGGAACTCCCTTCACGGAGGATACCATTTGCCGGATCTATTCCTGCACCAAGCTGGCGACGGGAGTTGCCTGCATGATGCTGATGGAACGTGGCCTGCTGGATGTGGGAGAACGTCTGGAGGTATATCTGCCGGAATTTGAGAATCCTTATTTTATACGGGATGGGAAGAAGATCCAGAGTCCGTCCATCCGGATCCGGGATTTGCTGAATATGACCTCCGGTATCCCCTATCCCGGGGAAGGAACCGAGGGAATCGAGGGGACAAATGAGCTGTGGTATCGTCTGGATCAGAGCATTCGTGACGGAAACTCCATGTCCACAAGAGGCTTTGCCAGAGGAGTTGCGAAGAATCCTCTGATGTTCTCCGCGGGAGATCATTGGATGTACGGGGCATCAGCCGATGTGCTGGGTGCTGTCGTGGAAGTGATCTCGGGCATGCCCTTTGCGGAGTTTCTGGAGAAGGAGATCTTCCGGCCCCTGGGTATGACGGATACTGCTTTTTATGTGCCGAAGGAGAAGAGAGACCGGCTGGGCGTTCTTTACGACAGCGCAGGAGAGAATCCGACCAGGCCGGATCAGGTGAATCTGTGCATTTATGATTTCGAAGAGCTTCCGGCCTTCCAGTCCGGCGGTGCGGGCCTTTTCTCTACGGCAAGAGACTATGCAAAGCTCGGCGCAGTGCTTTCCTTCGGACATAGCGGGATCCTCAATCGGAGAACCGTGGATTTCATGCGGGAGAATGGCCTTTCCCCCTTCCAGAGAACCGGTTTTGACTGGGAAAGCCTCTGGGGCTATGGCTATGGTAACCTGGTTCGCTGCGTGGAGAATCGCAACCTGGCAGGAACCCTTGCCACGGAAGGCGCTTTCGGCTGGGACGGTTGGACCGGTACCTATGTTCTTGTGGATCCTGCAGAGGAACTGTCCATAACCCTTTTCCTGCAAAGAGCGAATAGTGGGACCACCCGTATGTCCCGCGGTGTGGTTAATGCAGTTTATGGGGATCTGTAGGAGCGCTTGCAGTTATCTGGCACTGAAAAAAGTCAAGGAGACAGTAGTTATGTCAACTGTCTCCTTTTTCGTAAGATTGCTGGAATATACCGACAGAAAAACCCCCGGGTAGCCGGGGGTTTTTCTGTCAAACAATCTCCAGAATCGTGTTCACCATGAGGTCGTTCTGTCTGGGATTCATGAAGCAGAATCGGATGTACTGATTCGAGAGGCCGCGCATGTCGTCGCATCTACGGATCATGATGCCGCGCTTGCTGCAGTGCTCGGCCACCTCTGAAGAAGTGAGACCGTCCTTCAGGAGACGCACCAGCATGAAGTTGGCCTCGGGCTTGTATAGCCGGATGGAACGGCAGGGCTTCATGGCCAGATATACCAGACTCCGCTCTGTATGGATCACGGAACGGGAGTTCTCGATATAAGCAGTGTCTTTGAACATGTCCACGCCCGCAATGGCGGATAGTGTGGCAATGTTGTTCCTGGTGATGGCCTGATCGATCACCTTTGACAGCGCGTCATTCTTCATTACGGCATAGGCGAAGCGAAGACCGGGAACGGCGAAGAACTTGGAGACACTCCGCAGAACAGCAAGATTGGGAAACTCCTCCGTCAGTGGAACGGCAGTTACTTCCTCATAATCATCCAGAAACTCGACATACATCTCGTCTACGATCAGGAAAATGCCCTTTTCCCTGCAGGCTTCCAGTAACTGCCGTATTTCATCCCGGGTGATCCTCTTGGAGGTGGGATTGTTGGGATTGCCGATAACAAGAATATCCAGAGAAGGATCCAGGGCTTCGATCAGGGCTTCAACGGAAAGGAGAAATTCATTCTCCTCCGGTAGGTCAAAGTAGCTGATCTCGCTGCCGCAGAACCGGAGCACCTTCTCGTATTCCGTGCCGCAGGGCGAGAGCAGAAGCGCTTTCTTCGGATGAATGATCGAAGTGAAAAGCCTGAGCAGATCCGGAGACCCGTTTCCGATGGTAACACGGACCAGCTCGGTTCCGGCGTAGTCTGCGATGGCTGTCCGGAGCTTCGTATAGTACATATCCGGATATTTGATAATGGAACTGATATTATTTGCGATGGATTGCTTTACGGAAGCCGGAATCCCCAGAGGATTCAGGTTCGCGTCATACAGGACGGTTTCGTATTGCTCGATCCGGGACACCTTGCCCATAAGTAGACCTCCTGATAATTCTTGTAGATCGTCACATAATGAAAAAGTCTTTCAAAACATATATGAATCTGCTATAATGAAATGACTTATGGCTTTTGTGAAGCAGGTACCTATCTATTCTACAACAGAAAGCTTAGTGTACGCAAGTTTTATTTATCGGAGTGCTGAAAATGAAGGCGATTGTTGAACAGTACGCCAAGGGCGAATTTCGGATCGACCGTCCCGAGGTAACCATATCCCGTCATAATTTCAAAATGAGCATCGAAGCCGGGACGGTTTACGAGGGTTATTTTACTGTGGAAAGCCGAAATGACCACCCGATCAAGGGCATGGTGTATGACAGTCGTTACCTGCTTCGTTTTGAAAGCCACAGTTTTATCAGTCGCAAATTCTCCGTCCGTTATTCCTTTGATGCGACCTGCCTGGAGGCGGGACAGAATTTCCGCGGACATATCAACGTGATCACTGACGGCGGTGAATTCCGCCTTCCCTATGAGATCAGCATCCTTCCTTCCTGCGTAGCCAGCGGAAATGACCGGATCGATGATCTCTTTAAGTTTGCTTCTCTGGCGGAACGTAACTGGAGTGAAGCGGCAAGACTTTTTGTCAGCGACGATTTCCGGCGTACCTTCATTAACCGGGAGCCGCATTTGAAACTGATCTACAACAGCCTTCTTAACAGCCGCCTGGTGGATCAGGCCATGGAGGAATTCCTGGTTCTGGTACACAAGAAACGGACTGTGACCCTGTCCACGGATAAAGCCAGACTGGACCTGGTCATGCCGGCGGAAACAGAGAGCATTGACATCGAACTGACGCGGAATACCTGGGGCTTTACACAGTCCGAGATCCGCAGCAATGCGGAGTTCATCATTCCTGCGAAGAAAAGCATTACAACGGCGGATTTCACGGCAAATTCCTGCCGTCTGCAGGTATACATTTCTCCGGAACATGTACCGGATGGGGAGAATGGCGGTATCCTGACCATCGAAAATATCTATCAGAAGATTGAGATCGAGATCCATCTGGAGAGGCCCTACCGGGGGCGGGTGGATCAGGAGAACCGTCTCCGTGAGCAGGAACGCAAGCAGAGCCGGATCAATCTGACCCAGGCTTATCTGGATTTCCGCATGGATCGGATCGGGCTTGCGGAATATGTGTCAGATACGATGGAGGCGCTGCGCACTCTTGCGGAAATGGAGCCGGAGGAGGATATGTACCGCCTGGCGGTGATGCATATGAACATCCTGAGCGGGGACTACTCCCGCGTAGAGCAGGAGTTCCTTCGGATCGAAGCGGATGTGGACCGCAGTCTGATGTCCAATCAGGAAAAATGCTATTATGCCTATCTGAAGGCTATGGTGATGCGGGATGAGGAGACCACCTCCCGTACTGCCAATATGATCCGCCGGAATTACCGTACCCAGGAGCCGAAGATGTTATACTTCTGGCTGCTGCTCTTTGTGGATCCTGTCTATAACGAAGATAAAGCCGCTCTGTACAGGGAACTGACGGAGATGTATGAGGAGGGAGAGAACAGTCCGATCATCTATTTCGAACTGTGTGATATCCTGAATTCCAATCCGCTGATGCTGCGGCATCTGACGCCCTTTGAGATCACGGCAGTAAAATGGGGCATGCGCCACCATTTCCTTTCGGATGATGTGCTGAACGAATTTGTGAAGCTGGCCCGAAAGAATAAGGAATTTAACAAGCAGATCTTTGATGTGCTGCGTTCCATTTATGACAAGAATGAAAAGGAGCTGAAGGCACAGCGCCAGGAACTGGAGAAGAGAAAGCAGGGCGGAAAAGAGGAGCCTTCTGCAGCTCCGGCGGAAACAGCCATCGACGAAGAGGAAGAAGATGAAGACGGCTTTGTCTTTACCGGCTTTGACGATGAGGGGAAGGAAGAGGAGAAAGAGGAAGTCAGCCTCAGCAGTCCGGACGATCCTTTAAGGCTCTCCAGCGAGGGAGAATCCTATGACCGGGAGAAGGCGCAGCTGGAAGAAAAGGTACAGCAATCCTTCAATGATCATTTTGATGAGACCATGCTGGCCCGGGAGCAGGAGAGGATTCTGAAGAACGAGCAGGAGAATCTGGAGGTGCTTTCCAGCATCTGCTCCATGCTGATCTCCGCAAATATGCTGGATCATCGCTACCACCGCTTCTATAAGGCTGCAATCGAGTCATCTCTGAAGTACATCGGCCTGAACGAGTGCTATATCCGCAGCATGGATCGCTCGCACTACGAACGGATCCCCGCACCGGTGCTGATGTATCTGAATTATAAGAACACTCTGAATGAGGATGAGCTGGCATACCTTTATGCCAACGTGATCTTCAACAAGTCCGAGCACATGAAGATCTACCATGAATATGCTCCCACCATGGAGGATTTCATGGAGAAGATGATCATGAAGGGAAAGGTAAATGATGACCTGACCGTGATCTATGACGAGTTCCTGGAACCGGAATCCGTGAGCTCCATTTTCGCCGGAAAGCTGATCAATATCATCTTCCGCCGGAAGCTGGTCTGCTACAATAAAAATGTCCGGGCGGTGATCGTCAGCCATGGGGAGCTTCGGGAGGTACAGCATGTACCGCTGACGGACGGGGAAGCCTATGTGGAGATCCTTTCGGACAATGCCTCCATCATTTTCGAGGATAAAGACGGAAACCGGTATGCGGGTTCGATTCCCTATCATTTCGAGCGGATCGTGGATGAGAAGGCTTACATGCCGATCTGCCGGGAGTACAGTCCCAGGGATTACCGGGTTCTGCTCTTTAATTATGAGTCCATCGGGGAGTTCACCTACCGCAATGCAGCAGAGGTCAATGCAGCGCGGGAGATCATCAACTGTGATGAGATCTCCGACGATTACAAGCAGGCGGCCTGCCTGAATATCATTGAGTACTACCATGAGAATCTGGATACGGATGTTCTGGCAAAGTATCTGCGCAGGCTGGATATCGAATATCTGACCCATGCCAATGCCAGAACCATTATCACCTACCTGATCGACATGAACCTTTTCGACAAGGCTTTTGAAGCGGTGAAGCTTTACGGCTTCAATGAGCTGGATGTGCGGGAGCTATACCGGCTGGCGGATTACGGCGTACAGGATTCAGAGGGCTTCCTGAACGAAAACCTTATGTCCATCTGTTTGAACCTTTACAAGACGGGTACGGTGAATACCAATATCCTGACCTACATGGTGATGAATTTCAACGGCTCCATTGACGAGCTGGCCGGCCTTTTCAAGCTGGCAAAGGATCGTGTTTCGGACATTTCTCCCCTTGCGGAGAATACCCTGGCCCAGATGATGTTTACCGGGGAGCACCTGGAGTACATTTACGATGTTTTTGCCACCTATTACGGGGGACGCAGCCGCGGCCTTGTGGTGAAGGCATTCCTCCGGCTTTCCGCCCATAATTACCTGATCCGGGATATGCAGGTGCCGAATTACATTTTCGAGGTGCTGTATTCCGAGATTCAGAAGGGAAATATCGACGATGAGATCTCCAGCACGGCGCTGCTTCAGTATTTCAGCCGCCTGGAGCGGTATACGAATGAGCAGAAGAAATGGATCACGGATACAGCGATCCGTTTCATTGATGCAGGCAAGATCCTTCCCTTCTATAAGAGCTTTGCTTCCTTCCTGAAGCTGCCCCAGGATGTCTTCCTGAAGACCTACCTGATCTACAAGACTGAGGATATCCGACAGGTTTATGTGCGCTACAGTACGGGAACCCGCGGTACGGATATGGCTCAGGTTCACAGGATGGAGGAGGTTGTACGCGGACTTTACATGATGGAATTCGTGATCTTCCACGGAGAACGCCTGGTCTATTCCATTGAGGACGATCCAGAGGGCAATGCCCAGATCGTGGAGAGTGAGGTTCTGAAGAAAAAGTCCTACAACCGGAAGGACATGAACCGTTTTGAGATGATCAACAGCATGCTTGTTAAGCAGGAGATGCGGAAGGATAAGGAGTTGCTGGAGGATCTGGATGTGTATATCAATACGGTACATCTTTTTGAAGAGAATCTGACGTTGCTGTAAAAAAAGATCCTTCGGCTATGCCTCAGGATGACATTGTCATCCCAAGCGCGAAGTGAGAGGAAACCTGTGATAAAAGAGAATCTTCGCGGTGTCCCGGAATGACTGTGTCATTCTGAGCACGAAGTGCGAAGAATCTTCTGAAACGAAAGGGAAAGAGTATGGCAGACGCATTCTACATCGGAATGGATCTATGCTCGGATTTCACGCAGCTGTCTTATTATAATGACATCACGCGGGAACCGGAGTCCGTCAGCCAACTGAATAATAAAGAAACCTATCTCATGCCCAACATCCTTTTCTACAGTACGGAGACGGGGCACTGGTATGTGGGCGGAGAGGCCTCGGAGGCACGTTTCCACGAGGAAGGGATCATCATCGACGGACTGATCGAGAATCTGGCGGAGAAGTCGGTTGTAACAGTGGAGGATGAGGAGTATACCTATCCCCAGCTCTTTGTGAAGATGGTGAAGCTCCACATCGAGTCCTTCCTGTTCCGTTATGAGGATGCAACCATCCGAAAGCTGGTGATCTCCGTACCGGAGTACAATGCACTGATCTATCAGCTCCTCAGCGGGTTGTATAAGGAAATGGATGTCCCGGAGTCGGCCATCGAGATCACAAGCCATCTGGACAGCGGCCTGTATTACATTTTCAACCAGGAGCAGGAGCTGTGGATCAATTCGGTGGCGCTGTATGATTACAATGCGGACGGACTGAATTATTACCGGATCGATATCTCCCGGAACAGGAAGCCGGAGATTGTGACGGTGACCCATGAGGATTATTCCTCTCAGATGTCCATGGCGATCTACGGAAATGATCTCTACCAGATGGATACGGACTTCACAAGGATCGCGGAATATGAGATGAAGAAGGCGTACATCTCCTCTGTCTATCTGACGGGAGTTGCCTTCACGAATAAGTGGATGAAGAAGTCCACGGCGGTACTCTGCCAGGGACGCCGGGTTTTCGTCGGGCAGAACATTTACACCAAGGGCGCCTGCTATCGGGCTGTAGGCGGCGACTATCAGGATTTCTATGAGCGTTTCTTTATCGAGACGAAGGAAAATGTGCTTTTCGATGTGGGAATCTCGCTGGGGGATGATAAGGATACCTTTATTCCCATCGTCAGCGGGGGAAAGCAGTGGTATAACATCCGGGGAAAGATCAATGTGATTCTGGATGATACGGACATGATCACCCTGGTATACCGGAGCCGGCATACCCAGGAAGAAAAAAGGGAGACGGTGCAGATCCACGGAATCCCGAAGCGGCCGAACAAGACCACAAAGCTGTCCCTTTCGGTAGAATTCGAGAACCCCACCGACGGCGCTGTGATCATTCGGGATATGGGCTTTGGCAAGCTTTTTCCCACCACAAATAAAATCTACAGAAAGGAGTTTTCGATTCGATGGGAAGAGTGATCGTTTGTTCCCCGAAGCAGGCTGAGACTCCTTTCACCTTCCTCAATACGAAGGTTGAGATCTATACCTATGAGGAGCTCTGCTTTTACATTTACAACAATACTGTGCTGATCAGCCGTTCGGCTCTTTCCGACAAGCTTTTTGAGTGGATCCGGGACGAGATCTGCATGCCTCAGCTGGCGGAGCGGCTGACGGCACTGGCGAATAAGACATCCTTTGTCCAGGAGCTTCTGGTGGAGATCCTTTCCGCCGGGGATTATTACAGCATAGAGGAAGTGAAGACCTATGCGGCGGCCTGGCAGAAATACAGGAAGCTGTCAAATCTGCAGAGAGAGAAGCTGAAGGCAGACGGATATCTGGGTTATCGGAGATTCATCCGCGCGGCCATCATTTATGACGGGATCATTGAGCAGGAGCCGGAGATCCAGGACAGGGAGTTTTTGGGAAATGTGTATCACAACCGGGCGGTGGCTGCGGCCAATAACCTGGATATGGAGGATGCGAAGAAATATTTCCTGCGGGCTCACGAACTGAACGGAAATCCGGAATCCATGAAGGGATATTTCTTTGTGATCGCGGCAACGGAGGATATCACCACCTTAAGGAGCGAGGTGCATAAGGCAGGTCTGTCGGAGGAATACTTCGAAGATATCATGATCGAGGTGGGAGACTCCCGGGAGGATGTGCGGGAGATGACTATTTATGCCATGCTGCAGAGGGCCATTTATAATCGCCTGCATAAGGACATGACAGATTACAACAAGAGAATGGATATCATACTGGCGGATCTGAAGGATGAATTCAGAGAGCAGATTGTTTAGGCTCCGAAAGACCATTCGCTGATTCAAAACTTTATGGGACCGCAAACACGAAAGGTGTTCCGGAACCGAAAAATAGATATTTGAGAGGACGTACAAACCATGGCAACCAAAGAACTTGAGAAAACCTACAGTCCTGCCGATATTGAAGGCAGACTTTATCAGAAATGGGAGGATGCGGGATATTTTCACGCAGAACCGGACAGCTCGAAGAAACCCTTCACCATTATGATGCCGCCCCCGAATATTACGGGACAGCTGCATATGGGACACGCGCTGGATAATACCATGCAGGATATCCTGATCCGCATGAAGCGGATGCAGGGGTACAATGCGTTGTGGCAGCCGGGTACGGATCATGCGGCTATTTCCACCGAAGTGAAGATCATCAATGCTCTGAAGGAGCAGGGGATCAGCAAGGAGGATCTGGGCCGGGAGGGATTCCTGAAGCGTGCATGGGAGTGGCGGGCCGAGTATGGCGGACGGATCGTCCGGCAGCTGAGGCGTATGGGCTCTTCCGCGGACTGGCAGCGGGAACGCTTCACCATGGATGAGGGAAATAACAAGGCAGTCAGCACTGTTTTTAAAAAGCTTTATGACAAGGGCTGGATCTATAAGGGCTCCCGCATCGTCAACTGGTGTCCGGTGTGCAGGACCTCCATTTCCGATGCGGAGGTACTTCATGAGGAGCAGGAGGGCTTCTTCTGGCATATCAATTATCCGGTAGTCGGAGAGCCGGGGCGTTTCGTGGAGATTGCCACGACCCGTCCGGAGACCATGCTGGGAGATACGGCGGTTGCCGTAAACCCCGAGGATGAGCGCTATCAGGACATCGTCGGGAAAACTCTGGAGCTGCCCCTGACCGGAAGGACGATCCCGGTGATCGCAGACAGCTATGTGGATAAGGAATTCGGAACCGGCTGCGTAAAGATCACGCCATCCCATGATCCGAATGATTTCGAGGTGGGCAAGCGCCATAACCTTCCGGAGATCAACATCATGAATGATGACGCAACCATCTGTCTTTCCGGCAGTAAATATGACGGCATGGAGCGTTATGAGGCCAGAGCGGCTATCGTAGAGGATCTGAAGGAGCTGGGCCTCCTGGTGAAGGTTGTGCCTCATACGCATATGGTCGGGACGCATGACCGCTGCGGAACCACGGTGGAACCCATGATAAAGCCTCAGTGGTTCGTTAAGATGGCGGAGATGGCAAAGCCCGCTAAGGAGGCGGTGGAGAAAGGCGAGCTGCGCCTGGTTCCCGAGCGGATGAACAAGGTTTATTACAACTGGCTGGATAATATCCGTGACTGGTGTATCTCCCGCCAGCTTTGGTGGGGTCACAGGATTCCTGCCTGGTATTGCGATGACTGCGGGGAAGTGGTCGTTGCAAATGTATTTGAGACAGGAGTGCCCTGCAAGTGCCCGAAATGCGGCGGAGAGAAGCTGACACAGGATCCGGATACGCTGGATACCTGGTTTTCCTCGGCCCTCTGGCCCTTCTCCACTTTAGGATGGCCGGATACGGAAAATGAGGATTTCAAATATTTCTTCCCCTCGGATGTACTGGTAACGGGTTATGATATCATTTTCTTCTGGGTGATCCGTATGGTCTTCTCCTCCATCGAGCAGACCGGAAAGCTGCCATTTCATACCGTGCTCTTCCACGGACTGGTACGGGACGAGCTGGGACGGAAGATGAGTAAATCTCTGGGCAACGGCATTGATCCGCTGGAAATCATAGATGAGTACGGAGCGGACGCATTGCGCTTCACTTTGATTACCGGAAATGCACCCGGAAATGACATGCGTTTCTACATGGAAAGGGTACGGGCCAGCCGGAATTTTGCCAACAAGGTATGGAATGCTTCCCGATTCATCATGATGAATATTGACAAGGCTGATCCTGCGGAGATTGCAGCGGTGACCACCGACCAGCTGACACTGGCGGATCGCTGGATCCTGAGTAAATGCAACACCCTGGTGCAGGATGTAACCGAGAATATGGAGAAGTATGAGCTGGGAATCGCTGCTGATAAGATCTACAGCTTCCTTTGGGAGGAATTCTGCGACTGGTACATCGAGATGGTGAAGCCGCGTCTCTGGAATGAGTCGGATACTACCAAGGCTGCGGCGCTTTACACGCTGAAGACCGTACTTGCTTCTGCACTGAAGCTGCTGCATCCTTATATGCCCTTCGTAACGGAAGAGATTTACTGCACACTGACCGGAGAGGAATCCGTCATGATCGCTTCCTGGCCGGTATTCCGGGAGGAATTCCGCTTCGCGGAGGAAGAAAAGTCTGTGGATATCCTCCAGGAGGCTATCCGTGTGATCCGGAATGTCCGGGCGGAAATGAATGTTCCCCCGTCAAGAAAGGCTTCTGTGATCGTGGTTTCCGAGCTGGAAGAGCTAAGGAACCTTTTCTCCGCAAACAGGACATTCTTTGCACCTCTTGCTTTTGCGGATTCCGTTACCGTGCAGGCTGACAAGTCCGGCATCGCGGATGATGCGGTATCGGCTGTGATCCATAACGCCGTTCTTTACATGCCGCTGGCTGAGCTGGTGGATACGGTGAAGGAGAAAGAACGTCTCACGAAGGAGAAGGAGCGTCTCACGAAGGAAATCCAGCGCGGCGAGGGTATGCTTTCTAACGAGCGCTTCCTCAGCAAGGCTCCGGAGGCGAAGGTCGCAGAGGAAAAAGAAAAGCTGAAGAAATACAAGGAAACCTATGAACAGGTACTTCGTCAGCTGGAGAGTTTTAAGTAATCTTTTTGGAGGCTTCACATGGGAAGCGGCAGACGACTGCGGAATAAATTGAAATATGCGATCCTGGTCCCCGTCCTTCTGGCGATCCTTCTTGCGGTAGCGGCGGTGGCAATCTTCGGTTTTGATTCCAGGGAAGGCATTTTTACTCTGGTGGTTGCCGGGGTTTACGTGGTGATCCTTATCCTGATCTACCTGAAATATCTTCCGGCCATGAGTGCCACCATGGTGGACTATTCTCTGGAGCAGGGAAAGATTCAGAAGGAAATGCTGCATGGACTCGCAGTACCCTATGCGCTGGTGGATACCGAGGGCCGGGTGCTCTGGGCAAATGCCATGTTCTACAAGATCATCGGCGTGAACGATAAGAAATATCTTCGCCGCAGAGTGGATCATTATATTCCGGAGCTTTCCCCGGCCGTCTTTGAAGAGACAGAGGGTGAGATCAGTATGGACGTGGATCATGACGGACATCACTACAATGCCGTGATCCGCCGCATGGATCTGTCTCATGCCTTCAATGAGGAACCGGTGGAAGAGGGAAAGGACGATGACATAGTTATTGTCATGTACCTTTTTGATGTGACCAGGGAAAAGGAACTGGCTAAGGAAAATGAAGAGCAGAAGCTGATCGCAGGTCTTGCTTATATTGACAACTATGATGAAGTGATGAACTCCATGGAAGAGGTTAAGCACTCCATTTTAACGGCACTGGTGGACCGGAAGATCAATGTCTATCTGTCCAATATCGATGCCATCGTGAAAAGAATGGAGAACGATAAATACCTCTTCGTATTCCCGCAGAAGTATATGCAGACACTTCGAAGTGACCGGTTCTCCCTTCTGGATGAGGTAAAAAGCATCAATGTGGGAAATGAAATTCCCATGACGCTTTCCATCGGTGTCGGAGCCGGCAGCGGAAGTTTTCTGGAATGCTTTGAGAATGCAAAGGTTGCCATCGGTCTTGCTCTGGGACGGGGCGGCGATCAGGTGGCGGTAAAATACGGTGACCAGGTTTCCTACTTCGGCGGGAAGAGCGCGGGAACGGAGAAGACGACCCGCGTAAAGGCACGTGTGAAGGCTCAGGCTTTTGAGGAACTGCTGGAGAATAAGGAAAAGGTTCTGATCATGGCCCACAAGCGCCCGGACGCGGATGCCTTCGGCTCCGCCGTGGGCATCTACCGGCTGGTTACCACGCTGGGGAAGAAAGCCTATATTGTATTAAATGATGATGTGGATGCCATCCGCCCCATGGTCAATACCTTTAAGGGAAGCAACATTTACGGGGAAATGCTGGTCAGCGGTCATCAGGCAGTGGGAATGGTGGATGCTATGACCATGCTGGTGGTCTGCGATGTAAACCGTCCCAGCATGACAGCCTGTGAGGAGCTTCTGTCCATGGTGAGCACAGTTGTGGTTTTTGATCATCACAGACAGTCGAACGAACATATTGAAAATGCAACATTGTCCTATATTGAACCCTTCGCATCCTCAGCCTGCGAAATGATCACGGAGATGTTCCAGTACATTTCCGCGAAGCCAAAGATCCGTCCGGCGGAAGCGGATGCCATGTATGCAGGAATCCTGATCGACACGGATAATTTCCTGAACAAGACAGGGGTTCGTACATTTGAAGCGGCTTCTTACCTGCGAAAATGCGGAGCGGACATCACCCGGGTACGGAAGATGTTCCGCAGCTCCCTTACCTCCATGAAGGAACGGGCTCAGGGTATCAGTAACGCGGAGCTTTATATGGGCTCTTATGCGCTTTCCTATGTGGATCCGGATCCTTATTCGGGGGATCCGCCAACCGTACCGGTTGCAAAGGCGGCCAATGAGCTTCTGAATGTTGAAAATGTAAAGGCATCCTTTGTCGTAACGGAGGCGGAGGACGGGATACTCTATGTATCTGCCCGTTCCATTGGGGATGTTAATGTACAGATTGTAATGGAACGATTCAACGGCGGCGGACACGCATCCATTGCCGGGGCCCAGCTCCCCGGCAAGAAGAAGGAGGAATTCTTCTATGAACTGCGTGCGGTGCTGCGTGAAATGAGTGAAAACGGTAGTTTATAAAAAGAAAGGGACAGAAATGAAAGTGATTTTACTCCAGGACGTTAAGTCTCTTGGAAAAAAAGGTGATATCGTAGAGGTGAACTCCGGCTATGCCCGGAACTTTGTGCTTCCGAAGAAACTGGGAGTTGAGGCCAATGCACAGAATCTGAACGATCTGAAGCTGAAGAATCAGAATGATGCAAAGGTGGCAGCAGAGAATCTGGCAGAGGCTAAGGCTCTTGCAAAGAAGCTGGAGGATCAGTCCGTAACGGCTGCGATCAAGGTGGGAGAGGGCGGAAGGGCCTTTGGTTCCATTTCCGGGAAGGAGATTGCGGATCTTGCGAAGAAACAGCTGTCTCTTACCATCGATAAGAAGAAGATCGTAGTAAAGGAACCCATCAAAAGTCTGGGGGATTACAGGGTTGCAATCAAGCTGCACCCGGAGGTAACGGCAGAGCTTCTCGTACATGTGACGGAGGCGTAGAGCGGGTGATCTCCTGCGGGAAATGAACCGGCAGGACAAGCCTGCGGAGGGATATTTGGCAGTTTGGTGCGTTGCACCGGCAGCAGTGTTGTATGGTAACAGGCAGATGGTTGAGGTTGTGTTATGGCAGAAAATGAAAACAGTATAAAAAGAGTCATGCCCCACGACCGTACCGCGGAGAGAAGCATCATTGGTGCCATGTTGATGGATGCGGATGCCATATCGGATGTCAGCGGGATCCTGACGAAGGAGGATTTCTACGATCCTCAGTATGCGGTTCTTTTTGAAGCGATCACGGATCTCCATAATGAAGGACGTTCCGTAGATGAGGTGATCCTGGCGGAGAAGCTCCGGTCGATGGGAGCACCGGAGACACTTTCCCAGATGAGTTATCTCGGAGATATCCTGATGCAGCAGCAGACGTCTGTTTTTGCGGCGGATTACGCGCGGATCGTGCGGGAAAAATCCATGCTCCGTTCCATGATCCGGGCTACGGATAATATATCAAAGGCCTGCTATGAGGCAAAGGGAAGTACGGATTCGATCCTGGATGAAGCGGAAGAAAGCGTATTCCGGGTGGTGCAGGCCAAGAATGGAAATAAAGATTTTGCTTCTATGCAGAGTATTGTGGTGGATGTGATCGGTGAGATTGAGGAAGCTTCCCGGAAGGACGGAAGGATCAATGGTCTTGCTACGGGGTTTATCGATCTGGATCACAAGCTGACAGGATTGCATAAGGGTGAGCTTATCCTGGTGGCTGCGCGTCCTGCCATGGGAAAGACAGCTTTGGTTCTTAATATGGCCCTTCATGTGGTCGGCAGGGAGAAGGTTCCCGCAGTGATTTTCTCTCTGGAGATGAGCAAGGAATCCCTGGTATCCCGTCTGATCGCCATGGATGCGCTCGTAGATGCACAGAACCTGCGAACAGGAAACCTGACAGATGATGAATGGGACCGGATCATAGAGAGTACGGAGGGGATTGCAAGACTTCCGCTTTTTATCGATGATAATTCCTCCATTACGATCCAGGAACTGAGATCCAAATGCAGAAAGCTGAAGAAGACACAGGATATCGGACTGATCATTGTTGATTACCTGCAGCTGATGAATTCCGGACGTCCCGTGGAATCCCGGCAGCAGTTCATTTCCGATGTGTCACGTGCACTGAAGGGGCTGGCCAGGGAGCTGAGTGTCCCGGTGATCGCGCTTTCCCAGTTGAACCGTGCGGTGGACTCGCGGCCGGATCATAAACCCGTGCTGGCGGATCTCCGTGAATCCGGAGCCATCGAGCAGGATGCGGACGTGGTTATGTTCATTTACCGGGATGATTACTACAATCCTGAAACCGAACGCCCCGGTATTGCCGAGATCATTGTGGCGAAGCAGAGAAACGGATCCACAGGCCCCATCGACCTGGTGTGGCAGGGGAAATATACACGGTTTGCGAATTACGAAAAATAATAGCGAGACACCTGTCTTGGAGATACCCGCTTCGGCGGAAAAGGGCAGCATACCTTTGCGGTGTGCTGCCCTTACGCGTTTTAGTTCCCCTGTATCCTGTGCAGACGGCGGAGAAGCTGGGCATCGGTCATGGAGTAAACATCGTCGATCACCCAGATATGCATGTCCTTGGCCCGTTGCTTAAAGTAAGTGCCACCGCTGGCAGCAACTTCGCAGGGAGTGGCCATGACAAGGACTTTCTTCGCGTAACGTCCTCCAAAACGGGAGGTCACGGTTTCCAGTTCGTGAAGGGCTTTGGAATCGGCTCGGCCGCTTTTGCAGGAAATGAAGGTAGGTACGGCATTCCGCATCAGGATCACATCAATTTCGTTGATGGTCTCACTGCGGAAAAAGGCGTCCGCTGATCCCTCGGAGGCTCCTCCTCCGTCCCAGTCGATAATGGCACCGGTTACGGCGTCCGTGAATTCCGAAGGCTCCCGTGTGGCTACTTCATAGACATGGAGCTCCAGGATATTCCCGGTTTTGGTTACGATCTCCCGAATCTGTTTATTGGCAAAACGGAATACGATCTGATGTTTTTCCGTCCGGTAGAAATCCATCATGCCCTGGTCCCGCAGCTGAAGAAGCAGAGTTACTGCATCCTTCAGGGCAGCCTTGGGAAGATGAAAGACGTGTTCGGCATCCTCCGGGTAGTTTTTCACCACTTCCTCGATGATGGAGCAGTAGCGGTTCCAGCTATGTCCCAGACGTTTTGCCACATTCCATATTCCCTGGATCTCTTCGCGCAAGAGCTCATCGAAGCCCCAGTCCGTCAGAGGAGGACGGAGAGATCCCCCGTGGAGCACGATATTTTCCGCAACGGAGATCTTTACATCTGTCTGAGTGGAAATGGGCATTTCTTTATCGCCGAAACGAAGCTCCGTTCCGGTGTAGGGATCGATTCGCAGTGTGCGCAGCTTGCGGCCCGCGGCAACATAGCCGAAAGCGATGAGAAACATCTCGCCGCCGCCGGTCAGCTCAAATTCCGCTTCGGGGTATTCCTCACAGATATCCTCGATGGTACGGATGCAGAGACTGAGATCATCCCGTGGAACCTCAATGAATTCCAGAACGGTATCAGGTGAAGTGATGGATGCAAAACGGCGCAGACTGTTCATTTTCTTGGTGATCATGTTATGCTTATGGCCGAGATAAATGATCCTTTCCGGATGAAAGGACAGGAGAGCCATGATATTTTCCAGTGCTTCCTCAGAGAAGAATTCCACAATGATCATATGCGTTACCTCGTTTTGTGTAATAGGTTGTTAACCGGAAGCTTGGGATTTCGGCCCGGATCATACAGAACTGCTTCCTTAATGCTGTTATGATTTCGAAGAGCATCAGATCCATCCACCATCCATGCGCAGCGTGGCCCCGGTTACATAGAGCGGCATTTTGGAGAGAAGCAGAAGGGCTTCGGCTGCCTCTTCCGGAGTGGCAAAGCGTCCGAAAGGGATCTCCTCCGCCAGAGCTTCTTTTTCGGAGCTGTTCAGATGATGATTCATATCTGTTTCCACCGCGCCGGGCTGAAGGCAGTTAACGGATACATGGGACGGGGCAAGCTCCTTTGCCAGTGCCCGCGTGAAAGCTTCCACACCTCCTTTGGCAGCACTGTAGGCCACTTCACAGGATGCGCCCACGGCACCCCATACGGAGGAAATGTTGATGATCCGGCCCTCTTCGGCTTTCAGAAGATCCGGCTGAAAAGCGCGGCAGGTATTGTAAAGCCCGGTCAGATCCGTGCGGATGATGCGGTCCCAGTCCGCCGGAGCAAGATCTGCAAGAAGCCCGTAATCGGCAATTCCGGCGTTATTGATCAGAAGGGAAACATTTCCACCTGCATGATGCAGTTCATCGGCGAGGCCGGAGACGTAGTTCGTATCTCCGATATCCCCGATGTTGTATAAGACCGATTGCTCAGGATATTTCTCCCGAATTTCGCTTGCCAGGGAACGGAGAAGCTCCTCATTCCGGCAGGCTGTAAGACAGAGAAGAGGGTAGCCACCGTCCGCAGCAAGACGGAATGCGGCGGCCCGCCCGATACCGCGGGAAGCTCCCGTGATCAGTGCACATTTCATTACAACGCATCCTTTCGTTAGTGGATCGGTGATCCTCGATCAAGAAGTCGTTAATGGCTCGGTGATCCTCAATCAGGAATTCCTGATGAAAAAAATCCCTGTTAATGAATTCCCTTAAAGAATTCCCTTTAAAGAATTTCCCTTAAAGAATTCCCTTTAAAGAATCCCCATATAAAAACGATTTTCAAATTCTATTCTATCTCGTTTGTTTTTATTTGAAAAGAGGGAAGAGTTCTGATATACTTATATAGGTTATTTTTCTTTCTGTCAGAAGATGAAGGGGGTTAGGCATGAAAAAAAAGCAAAGTGCAACGGGGCTGTTTTTTTCAATGTTTCTTCGTGCTATTGTGGTGATCCTCGCGATCGTGATCGTGTGTCTGGGCGTGGCGTTGGTTCGGTCTTTGATTCATAACAAAGGAAAAGATGCAGGTACGACAAGCACTCTCGCATCCCAGTCGGTTACGGAGAATCAGGTTGATCCGCTGATCACGGCTGCGAAGACAGAAGCAACAACGGAGACTCCCCAGCCATCCGCTGCGGATCTTGCAGCAAAGATCGTTGTCCTGAACGGAACCAGTACAAATGGTGTGGCAGGTGCATGGAAAGAGAAGCTGAATAACGCAGGCTATACCTCGGTAGAGGCTGCCAACTATAAGGGAAACACCCGGAAGAGCCTGATCTATTATAAAACCCAGGGGAAGGGTGCTGAATTGGCATCCTATCTGAAGGATCCGCAGACCCTTGATAATTTCGAAGCATCGAATACGGATGCGGACCTTTCCGAAGTGGATGTGGTGATCGTGATCGGAGCGGATGATGACATTGTTTCGAATCCTCCTGCTGATAATCCGACAGAATAGACAAGTTTGGGGGAAGGAATTTGGCATTTTACCGAAATATGAAAATTTAATGAAATTTGTACAAAAGGCGGGTGTTTTCTCTTCAAAGCAACCGCCTTTTTTGTTCAAAATGATGGGGCATATGGGGAGGGTATGCAAGTTTCACAAAAGAATTTCAAGTTATTTATGCAATCCACATATGGTGCAGAAGGGGTAAAAAAGGTAATATAAGGAACAGTGAATTTTCGGAGATACCGGGAAACTAAATTATTTAGGAGGATAATAAAATGGCAAGCTTATCAATGAAGAATATTTACAAGATCTATCCCAATGGCTTTAACGCAGTAAAGGATTTCAATCTTGAGATTCAGGATAAGGAATTTGTAATCTTTGTAGGACCTTCCGGATGCGGTAAGTCCACAACTCTTCGTATGATCGCAGGTCTGGAGGATATCAGCTCCGGTGAACTGTGGATCGGCGACAAGCTGGTAAATGATGTAGAGCCCAAGGATCGTGATATCGCCATGGTATTCCAGAACTACGCTCTGTATCCTCATATGTCCGTATATGACAATATGGCATTTGGTCTGAAGCTGCGTAAGGTTTCCAAGGAGAAGATCGACAAGCAGGTTCATGAAGCAGCTAAGATCCTTGAGATCGAGCATCTGCTGGATCGTAAGCCGAAGGCTCTTTCCGGTGGTCAGAGACAGCGTGTGGCTATGGGACGTGCCATCGTGCGTGAGCCGAAGGTATTCCTGATGGACGAGCCTCTTTCCAACCTGGATGCGAAGCTCCGTGTACAGATGCGTGTTGAGATCTCCAAGCTGCATCAGAGACTGCAGTCCACCATCATCTACGTAACCCATGACCAGACCGAGGCTATGACCCTTGGTACCCGTATCGTCGTTATGAAGGACGGTATCATTCAGCAGGTTGATACTCCTCAGAATCTGTATGATCATCCGACCAACCTCTTCGTAGCAGGTTTCATGGGCATGCCTCCGATGAACTTCATCGACAGTAAGGTTGTTAAGTCCGGCGCAGATGTACTTCTGATGTTCGGTTCTCACTCCATCAAGGTTCCCGAGGCTAAGGCTAACAAGCTCATCGCCGGCGGCTTCATTGACAAGGATGTTGTCCTTGGTATCCGTCCTGAGGATATCCATGATGAGCAGCTCTTCATTGAGTCCTCACCGGAGTCCGTAATCGACGCACGGATCAACATTTACGAAATGCTTGGTGCTGAAGTATATCTGTACTTCTCCATCGATCAGTTTGACATCACCGCCCGTGTGAATGCCCGTACAACCGCACGTCCCGGTGATACCGTACAGTTCGCATTTGACCTGTCCAAGATCCACATCTTTGACAAGGAGACAGAGCAGGTAATTGCTAACTAATATCGGTTAATTTATGAATTTTTCATGAGGAAATATGGCTGAAGTCATATTTCCTCTTTTTTTTACTTGCAATTTCTGTTACAATATACGGTGGCTTATTGGAAGGCAGAATCATTTCCATAAAAAGAATATGATTCTGCGTATCAGGAGAAGGGGTGAAATATGATCTCAAATCAGATTCTGCAGGATACGATCGAGGGGATCCGAACAATCACGAAGGTAGACTTGATTGTGATGGATGTGGAAGGACGTTTGCTGGCAAAGACGGTTGACGGTTCTGTTGAAGGATATGAGGACGCGGTTACTGCATTTGCAGACTCACCGGCGGAAAGTCAGGCCATGCTGGGCTGTCAGTTCTTTAAGGTGAATGATGATAAGCAGCTGGAATATGTGATCCTGGCAAAGGGCGAGACGGATACCACCTATATGGTGGGGCGGATGGCGGCCTTTCAGATTCAGAATCTTCTTGTTGCCTATAAAGAGCGCTTTGATAAAGATAACTTTATCAAAAACCTTCTTCTGGATAATCTTCTTCTGGTGGATATCTATAATCGCGCCAAGAAGCTTCACATCGATGCAGATGTGAAGAGAGTAGTATTCATTATCGAGACAAAGACCGAGAAGGATAATAATGCCCTGGAAACCGTGCGGAATCTTTTCTCCAGCAAGTCCCGGGATTTCATCACGGCTGTGGATGAGAAGAATATTATCCTTGTGAAGGAAGTCAAGCCCACCGAAACCTACGAGGAGCTGCAGAAGGTTGCCAAGACAATCGTCGATATGCTGAACACGGAGGCCATGACCAGTGTACATGTTGCCTTCGGAACCATAGTCAATGAGATCAAAGAGGTATCCCGTTCCTATAAGGAAGCGAAAATGGCCCTGGATGTGGGGAAGATCTTCTACAGCGACAAGAATATCATTTCCTACAGCAATCTCGGTATCGGCCGGCTGATCTACCAGCTGCCCATACCCCTTTGCCGCCTTTTCATCAAGGAGATCTTCGACGGAAAGTCTCCCGATGAATTCGACGAGGAAACACTGACAACCATCAATAAGTTCTTCGAGAACAGCCTGAATGTATCGGAAACCAGCCGCCAGCTTTATATCCACAGAAACACGCTGGTATATCGCCTGGACAAGATCCAGAAAGCAACCGGCCTCGATCTTCGTGTATTTGAAGACGCCATCACCTTCAAAATCGCACTCATGGTTGTAAAGTATATGAAGTACATGGAAACCCAGGAGTTCTAGACGCTCAGCTACAAGCGATGCGCCGATGGTTTGGCCGCCACCGTCTTATGTGAAGCATAAAAGACGGTGGAGGACAAAGCAGCGGGATAGCGCGTCAGCGCGTCGACTCGACAGGAGCGAAGCGAATGTCGAGCCGGAGCATCGCGAAGTGAGTTCAAAGCGCCGATGGTTTGG
>JAFXZW010000132.1 GCA_017541035.1 Eubacterium sp.
CAGGAATGCCTGCCTGATAGGCGTGTCTAAAGGAAAGCAAATCGTACGCTTTGGGGGCTGGAACTAAAACAAACTGTTCACAACCCCTTTATTCTGCTATTATTATGAATGAACATGATTACTAACTTAATGACATTGGGCACGCCCAGAACCGTCCCCATCGTCCCACGATATAATAGTATCACAAAACCATAGGAGTATGCCATATATTCTGCATTAAATCCGAAGGATTCAAAAAAGGACAAAAGAAAATATTGTCAATCAGGTGTATTCCATGTAGAATAAAGATGTCACTTAAGTATACACTTTATCTCTTTTTTTGCAGGAGGAGCCACCCAATGAAGAAAAACAAAGAAGTATCCGTTCCACTGTTGGCATTTACCTTTTTCTATGCAATCGCCATTTATGTATTTCTCCTTGGTTTCTACTTCTGGCACTGGCATAAGGAGGATCCGTCATAATTCTACCGAAGGTACTAAAATCCACGGGAATACATTTTTACATGCGTTAAAATGTATTCCCGTCTTTTATTTATCCGGAATGAATCCCCCCGGGAACAAGACAAATGTTGAAAAACAGCGGATTTTAGAGTATAGTTAGCGTGGTTGATTGTGTATTCCGATTAGTTTACATAACTTTTTAGAGAGGAGGGGCATCATGAAGGCCATCGGCAGGTTCTTTAATAAGCTATCGGTAAAGATCATTGCTTCGATCACCATTCTGGTAACCCTTCTTACCGTAATGATCGGTTTTTTCAGCTATCAGGTTTTTACCCAGACCATGTTGAAGGAAAGCACCGAATATGTAAGAGAGACTGCAGAGGCCGCCCTTCATAATTCAATGTCGTGGGATTTCAAAGATTACCTGAGAGTCGGTAAAGAACGAATGGACGACCTGGCTTCTCTTGATCTATATGAATTAAACAAAATATCAATGGATCCGGACGTACAGGCTTTTAACGCCTATTTTACTACCTTACAAAGGCTCGCCCATGTTTTGGTTTCACGGGATTTCAATGTACTGAAGATCGTTATTCCGAAATCTGAGTCAGATTATTCCGAATACTCAATCATTTTCGGAGAGACTATTTCACACGAAGAGAATATAATGGAGCTTTTGGATCTCGGGACCGTAGAGAAAGTCGAATCGGATGAACAGGAAGATGCCATACGACGTGTCTGGAAGGGTGAATCAAGCGAAGAAATTCTGTATTCTTATTCGGAAAATGACGAAAGTGATTCCATGGTCACTATCATCAAAGCAATGAATCTGGATGGTGAACCGCCTCAAGCTATTCTTATCGCCCAGCGCTCCTTAGATAATATGGTTCAGACCTGGAAAAGGTATGTGATCGGAATCACCATCATGGGCGTCAGCATGATCCTCATCGGTACGCTGATCGTAGGGTTGTATCTCCAACTGCGTGTTGTCAAACCGATTGACGGGATCATCATGGAAGCTGACCGCTTCGCCCGTGAAAATGTCATGGCGGAAGAAGAACTTGCTGATACGGTTGGCCGAACCACAGAAATCCGCCTTCTGGCGGAGACCATCGATAAGATGGAAAAAGACACAATAAAGAATATGGACATGATGAACACGATGTCCAGAGAAAGCGAACGTATGGATACCGAGCTGACGCTGGCTGCGGATCTCCAGAAGAATGCACTTCCGAAGGGAGAACAGCTTTCCGGCCGGAAAGAGTTTGATGTATCCGCATTGATGCACCCCGCTAGAGAGGTTGGCGGTGACTTTTATGATTTCTTTCTGATCGATAATACACATCTGGTTCTTCTGATTGCGGACGTTTCGGACAAGGGAATGGGGGCAGCCTTTTTCATGGCTGTATCCAAAACACTGCTCAAAGCCCGTGCAAGTATGGGAGGAAGTGCGTCTGAGATCGTTACCTTTGCCGAAGAGAAGCTCTCTGAGGAGAATGAAAACGGAATGTTCATCACCGCATGGCTGGGGATCATCGATCTCACCACCGGCGAGGTGAATGCATGCAATGCCGGGCATAATTATCCCGCCATCATGAAGAAGGATACAGAGGAAGGCTACCAGCTTGAAAAGACCGTACACGGACCCCCCATCTGCTTCCTGCCGGGTGTTCCCCATGTGGAGTATTCTTTCCGGCTGGAGCCCGGAGACCGTCTTTTCCTTTACACGGACGGCGTTACGGAAGCAAAAAACCCGGATGGAGAACGTTTTGGCAATGATCGTCTGGTCAAAGCCCTGAACGAAGACCGGGCAATCGGAAATGAATCTCTGATCCTCCGGATAAAGGCTGCGGTGGACCATTTTGCCGGAGAAGAACCCCAGTTTGACGATATTACCATGGTAAGCTTTACCTTTTTGGGAAGTGATGCCCGCAACAGCTAAAATGACGCCCGCTGTGGTGTTTCCTTTTTTGAAAGTGCAAGAGCAGACGGAAGTCCACCGTATCCATGTCAATTCTCACAACCTTCGCGTTGTGATTGAATCCAGACAGTGATATAATGACCTCGTAGCTTTTCAGCAAAATACCCGAAAGGAGTATAACGACAATGGACGGACTTGCATCACTGTTTTCCAATGTTCTGAATCTGAACATAAAACAGGTAATCATGTGGATAATCGGAGGTATTCTCATATACCTCGCCATTAAGAAAAAAATGGAACCGACGCTTCTGCTTCCCATCGGATTCGGAGCGATCCTGGTCAACCTCCCCTTATCCGGAGCCATTACTCAGAAGGTAGGAGAAATCATACAGGAAGGCCCCATTTCGATCCTTTTCGAGAAAGGAATCGCAAATGAACTCTTCCCGCTTCTGCTCTTCGTCGGCATCGGAGCAATGATTGATTTCGGTCCTCTGCTTTCAAACCCCAAGCTCATGATATTCGGTGCAGCCGCCCAGTTTGGTATATTCTTCACTCTCAGTATGGCATCCCTCTTCGGATTCGAGCTGAAGGATGCCGCCTCAATCGCCATTATCGGCGCCGCCGATGGGCCGACATCCATCTTCGTAGCCAATTACTTCGACACGAAATATATCGGGGCAATCATCGTTGCCGCGTATTCCTACATGGCCCTTGTACCTATCGTACAGCCCCCGGTCATCAAGCTCCTTACCACAAAGAAGGAACGGAAGATCCGTATGGAATACAAGGCCGGAAATGTGTCAAAAACGGCGAAGATCATTTTCCCCATTTTCGTTACCATTCTTACCGGACTTGTTGCTCCCAACGCCGTAGCATTGATCGGTTTCCTCATGTTCGGCAACCTGATCAGGGAGTGCGGCGTGCTTGATTCTCTCTCTCAGACAGCACAGTCGGTTCTGTCAAACCTGATCACCCTCTTCCTCGGTATCACCATTGCCGAGAAGATGCAGGCTGACGCTTTTCTTGATCCGACGACGTTACTGATCCTCGGTCTCGGACTTGTGGCCTTTGTCTTCGATACGGCCGGCGGAGTGCTTTTTGCCAAGCTGATCAACCTTTTCGCAAAAAAGAAGATCAACCCCATTATCGGTGCCGCGGGAATCTCCGCATTCCCCATGTCTGCCCGGGTTGTTCATAAACTCGGTCTCGAAGAGGATAGTTCGAATTTCCTTCTTACGCATACAATCGGAATAAATGTTTCAGGCCAGATTGCTTCCGTCATTGCCGGAGGTCTGATCCTCAACCTGATCGCACGGTAGATTTAAGGAGGTTTTCATTATGAAGATTGATACAGAAGCATTCGTAGACTCTCTCCCGATCATGGGAAACGGTCTGCTGGGAATATTCATCGTAACGGCAGTACTCATCATCGGTATCTACATCCTGCGGGCAATCACGTCACGAAAGAAAGAGACCGAAGAAACACCGGATACCCCGTTATCAGAGGCCGTGGTGGATCCGACTGCGAAAAAGGAATCTGCCATGGATCTTATGCGGGAGCGTGAAAAGAAGGATTTCCTGGAAACGGACGACACCTTCACCATCTCCAACGATCTGTAAATATCCGGAAAAGGAAAGAAAAAGGGGAGCTCACGAGACGCTCCCCTTTTTCTCCTTTATCCTATGAATTCCTACTCACTGATCTTTTTGGTTACCTTATCCAGCTGTATTTTCAATTCATTCTCAAACTCTGTGTCTGACATATCGCCCTTTGCATCCATTGCTGTCGAATAGAATCCCAGGAGGCCAAGTGTCTTCAGTCCAGCTGCACCTTCAGCGATCAGCGGAACGTCGCCCATCTGAATGGCTGTATCCTTCATCTTTCCGGCATATGCACTGACGCCGATCTGAGTAATGATTGCAAGAACCAAACCGATGATACCGCAAACGATAGAACTTATCTTCTGGGGTTCATCCGGATTCGCCTTGTTCTTTCTTATTCGGAAAATGATCGCGATCAATGCAAAAACCACTACGATACCTACACCGATCCACCCGATCAGAAAAGAACCAAGCAGACCTAACGCAATCGACAGAGCCCCAAAAACTGTAGCCATATTATTGTCTCCTTTTCCTTTAAATCCAAGTTTTACTGTATCCGGTTTTGCCACACTATCATGTGTCTCCGACGAATATCAGTATACTCTTTGTATTTTGCATACGCAACTTTTTTTTGGGGATTTTGGCTCTTTATTAACTATTTTTTACCTGTCAGATAATATACTGCCAGGGCCGTTCTGTGGGACAGATTCTCCTTCGAAAGGATGGACGTGATATAATTCTTCACAGTTCCCTCAGAGATGAAAAGCTTAGCCGCGATCTCCTTATTTGAAAGACCATCCGCCACTGCCCGGACGATATCCAATTCCCGTTCGGAGTAACCTGCCGGATCAAAGCCGCTGCCAGACGAAGAAGACAGCTGCCCCATTTCACCCGCTTTTCCTGCCAGTGACTCCAGTATTCCCTCTTCCATGACACCGGTCCCGATATACACGGAACGAATCATCTGCTTCAGATGTTCCGGCGTATGATTCTTGATAAGATATCCCTTCGCTCCGCTGCCAAGTGCCTGTCGTACAAGATCATCATCGTCAAATGTTGTCAGGATCAGCACCTTTCCCAGCTCATGCTCCACGATATACTTCGTTGCTTCAATCCCGTCCATTACCGGCATCTGAATGTCCATCAGAAACACATCCGGCCTCGCCTTCTCCGCAAGCTCGATGGCCTCTCTTCCATTTGCGGCACAGCCAAGAACTTCGAAATCATCATCCACATCCAGTATGATCCTCATACCGTCCCGAACAAAATCACTGTCATCTGCGATGATTACCTTTATCTTCTCCATACCCTTTCCCTCATTCATCTCCTATTCAACAGTTCCTTCGTCTGCAGATCGGGATATCCTTTTGACACCCGCCGTGATTCCCCGGCTGAGCGGAGTCATCCATCAGATCGGCAGCAGCATACTCACTTTGAAGCCTGCCTCTGTTTCAAAATCAAGTGTTCCTCCCGCTGCCCGGACACGCTGACGCATTCCGGAAATGCCCATACCGTCGTGAATCTCCTTGCAGCCGATCCCATCATCAATGATACTGCAGCGGACCATTTTATTCAGTACCCGGATATGGATATCAATATGCTTACACCGTGCATATTTCATGGCATTTGAAACCGCCTCGAAGGCATTATCCAGGATTACCTCCCACATACTGTCCGGGATTTGGGTGATATCACCTTCTCTTTGGAATTCCGTTTCCACACCCTTGTTATTGCAATCTTCACATAGCTTGTAAAACTGAAGCAGAGCAAGGTCTTTCTTCTCCGGTCTTTCCTTCCTTAAAATTGCGCGGATCTCATCCATACCCGTACGAAGCTGATCGATCACCGCCTGTACCATCTGCCCGGCCTTTTGGGGATCCTTTTCCATCAGGATCTTTACGCCTTCCAGCTGATAGATGGAGCCATTTATATTATGTCCCAGCTTATCATGCAGCGTCTGCGACAGGGACGCACGTTCCTCCAGGATCTGGTTTTCCGCCATCAGAGCGCTTCTTTTCAGTTCGGCTTTCGTTGCACTCTCCCGCTCCCGGATATCCTTCTTCAAGCTCTGCTCCGTAAGAACATCCTCTCTCATCTGTTTCCTGTATCCCGCCACCACATAATTATTCTGGATGTACAGGATTGCCATCATTAAAGCCACCACCAGCTGCACGGCAAAGCTGTAGGGGGATTCCACAAGGATACCGATCAGCGGCACAAAATACCACTTGAAATCAAGCTCCGGGAAAAGGGAAAGCAGTTCATTTGCCATATAGAATCCCAA
>JAFXZW010000133.1 GCA_017541035.1 Eubacterium sp.
AAGCCATATTTTGGCCCGGTACAGTTCGTCGACAGGTAATATTTCCGGGCATATTTGAGAAAATGTTACCCCGGAAGCCGCATTTTGGCCCGGTGCAGTTCGCCAACGGGTAATATTTCCTGCTATATTTGAGAAAATGTTACCCCAGAAGCCACATTTTGGCCCGGTACAGTTCGTCAACGGGTAATATTTCCTGCCATATTTGAGAAAATGTTACCCCGAAAGTCGTATTCTGGCCCGGTACAGTTCGCCAGCGGGTAATATTTCCGGCCATATATGAGAAAATGTTACCCCGGAGGTCGTATTCTGGCCCGGTACAGTTCGCCAGCGGGTAATATTTCCGGCCATATTTGAGAGAATGTTACCCCGGAAGCCTTTGCCGGGAGATGGTTCCCGGGCATGATTAAAAGATCGGAGATGGAGACTAAATGAAGAAATATATTTTTCTGGATCTGGATGGAACGGTTACGGAATCGGCCGGGGCCATTCTTACTTCCGCAGCTTATGCATTGAAGAAGCTGGGAATTGAGGATGATGACCCCGAGAAGAAAAGGGCATTTATCGGACCCCCGCTGACAGTAGGCTTTGGTGAGCTGTACGGGCTTTCCGGAGAAGCTCTGGAGCAGGCCATCCGGTATTACAGGGAGTATTATGTAGGCGGCGGCTATAAGGATGCACCTCTTTATGACGGGGTCGAGGAAACTCTGGTGCGGCTCAGGAATGAAGGAAGGATTCTTATGATCGTAACCTCCAAGCCGAAGTACATCGCCCAAATGGTGGCGGATTATCATGGAATGGAGCGGTATATCCATGCGGTGATCGGACCGGTGGAGGAAAAAACAAAAGCCAATAAGGAGGATTTGATCGAAGAAGCGGCAAAGGAGGTGATCCTCCTCCTGCAGGATGATTCCCTTACGGTTTCTGACATTTACAGGGATGCGATCATGGTCGGCGACCGGCGCTATGACATGGAAGCAGCGAAGAACCTTGGTCTTTTGGCTGTGGGGGCGCTGTATGGATACGGAACCCGGGAGGAACTGCTTCAGGCGGGGGCGGATCATATCGCAGAAAAGCCGGAGGATATACGGAAATTCTGCTGATGAAGGGGCATATGGAAAGAGAGAAGGGGAAACCAAAAAAATGGGATATTCTTCTTTTGCTGGGAATTCTGGCTTTTTCCGGCCTTTTTTGGGTTGCGGTGCATTTTCTTCTTCCTGAGGGAAAGACGGCGGTCGTTCTTCTGGACGGAGAAAAAATACAGACTCTTTCTCTTTCAGAGGACAGGGAGTACAGAGTCAATTCGGAAAAAGGATACAATATCGTGGTGGTAAAGGGCGGAGCAGTATCCATTTCGGAAGCAGACTGTCCGGATAAGCTTTGTGTAAAGCATGCGGCTGTCAGGACGGCGGGAGAAACCATCATCTGTCTGCCTCATAAACTGGTGGTGGAGGTAAGACGCGATGAGCAGGAATAAGAGAATTGCACTGCGGGGCTGCCTCCTGGCACTGGCCCTCGTTCTGTCCTATCTGGAAAGTCTGATCCCCGTATTCTGGGCCTTCCCCGGTATACGGCTGGGCATTGCCAATATTGTCACGGTATATCTGCTCTATACCTCGGGAGCCGCAGATGCCTGCTTTGTTACGGCGGGAAGGATCATTTTATCCATGCTGCTCTTTGGAAATGTCACCACCTTGATTTACAGCCTGGCCGGGGCAGTGTGCAGCATTACGGTAATGCTCCTTGCCCGGGGACTGCCTTTCTTTTCGTCAATGGGCGTGAGCATACTCGGAGGCGCATTTCACAATATCGGACAGACTGTAGCAGCGGCCTTCCTTCTGTCCAGCGGAAATATCCTGCTAATCTTGGCCGTACTCCTTCCCGTGGGAACTGTAGCCGGTGCCGTGATCGGATTCTTAAGCGGTGTCCTCATCCGCAGGGTTCCCCTGGATGACAAGTAACGGCTGCGGGAAAATGTTTAATAATTATTCATTTTATACGGATTTGAAATCATTTACATAAAATCGAACGTATGATAAAATTACAAGGATACCATGTCCTCCGGACGATGAAGGAAGAGGGCTGAAATTAATTTAGATGGGGAAATGATATGGCAGATGCAGCAAGATGTAAAGCAGTTCAGGACAGCGTAAATCAGGTGATCAAGGGAAAGGAAAATGTTGTTCGTAAAGTCCTTGCGGCGGTGATCGCAGGCGGACACATTTTGATGGAGGACATTCCCGGCGTGGGGAAAACCACCCTCGCTACGGCCTTTGCCCGGTCCCTTTCTTTGGATTATAAGCGCGTTCAGTTTACGCCGGACGTTCTGCCCAGCGATATTCTGGGCTTTTCCATGTATAACAGTCAGACAAAGGAATTTGAGTACCGTCCGGGATCGGTTTTCTGTAACCTTTTCCTTGCGGATGAGATCAACCGAACCTCACCGAAGACCCAGTCGGCGTTGTTGGAGGTGATGGAGGAGGGAACCGCAACCGTGGACGGCGTAACCCGGCGCCTTCCGGATCCCTTTGTAGTGATCGCTACGGAGAACCCATACGGTTCCTCCGGAACCCAGCTTCTTCCGGAATCCCAGCTGGACCGTTTCATGGTATGCCTTTCCATGGGATATCCTGCCCATTCGGATGCAGTGGAGATCCTGAAGGGAAATGCATCCAATCCCATTTCACGGGTTCAGGCGGTTATGAGTGCGGAGGAACTGATCGGTCTCAGAAGAGAAGCAAATGATCTTTTTATCCGTGACGAGATTTATGAATACATCGTCAACCTGGTGGAGGTTACCCGTTCATGGGAGCTTTTCTCCATGGGCGCAAGCCCCCGTGGAACCATCGCCATTCTGAAGATGGCCAAGGCCATGGCGGTGATCGAAGGAAGAAATTACGTGACCGCGGAGGATGTGCAGTCTGTTGTCCGGGATACGCTGGGACACAGAGTGAAGCTGGGACAGCGGGCCCGTGCCGAAGGAATGAATATGGACGGCGCGATCCGTCACCTTCTGGAGTATGTAAAACCACCGAGAAACTGATGACACCCGGAAGCAAGGCATGCATTCGGAAGACGGCAGAGGAGAATCCGTGTGAAAACAAAGGTCCATCCGACAAGAATAATAGCATATCTGGTACAGTATGGACTGGTGATCTTCTTTTACTGGTTTCTGCGGGTTCATTTCTTTCTGATGCTGCTGGTGATCATGAGTGTGATCCCCTTTCTTTCCATCGGCTTTGTTTTTGTGTTAAGGCATTTTGTCACTGTGACGCTTGTTGCTCCGGAAAGGGAAATGCAGCAGGGAGAGATCGGTTACCTGAAACTTCAGGTGGCAAATCCGACATGGTTCATGTCCTTCGACGCAAATCTGATCTTCCGGACGGACAATCTTTTTTATCAGGATTCCGGTAATACCCGCATTTCCGTTCCGATACAGATGCACAGGACCTACGAGCAGATGATACCCATCCGTTATTCGATGAACGGCCTGTACCGGTTCAGCTTTGACGGATTCCGGATCCGGGATCTGATCGGAGTGGTCTCTCTGGCAAAAAAGACCAGTACCACCACGGAGGTGGTGGTCTATCCTCAGGAAGGACGGGGGATAAGGGGAAATCTCTCGGATATGTCCAGGGGAATGACGGAGAGTGAGGAAACCATAAAAAAAGGACATGATTTTTCGGATGTTTCGGATGTCAGAGAGTACATCCCGGGAGATAAGCTCATGTCCATTCACTGGAAACTTTCTGCAAAAAGGGACATTCTGATGGTGAAGGACAGAGTCAGCATGTCAGATCAGCAGATGGTTATTCTGGCAGAGCTGTCCGGTGAGGATGAGCTGGTAGATGAGATCCTTTCCCTGACTTATGGGATCTGCCGTGCCTTTGTTGCGGAACAGATCTATGTCCGGCTCTTCTGGTGGAGCGAAAAACGTTTTGCCTTTGAAGAACGGCAGATCATAAGCAAGGAATCCCTGAAGGAAGCCTACTCTGATCTCTATTATGAGAAAACCTATGCGGATAGCGAGAAAACAAAGCTGCTCATGCAGAGCATTCACCCGGAGTTAAAGGCTTATGTACATGTAACACTAAGAAATGGAGAAGCGGATGCCGAAGTCGTTGAACAGGACTGAGCAACTGCATACACGGGAAGAAAGAAAAGCAGACAAGGCGGAAAGAAGAAAAATACGCCGTTCCGCATGGTACGACGAGGATCTTCGGGAGCTTCCGATCTGCAAGGGCGTGACCATCGACCACTCTGTTTACGAGATAAAAGAGAACCGGTATATCACTCTGATCATCAAGGGACTTGTGGTTTATCTGATCACGGCGGGAGGCCTGGGAAGCTTTCTGTCAGCGATGCAGATCAATTTCAGCGCCCTCATCTTCCATACGGTCATCCTGGTTACGGCGATTCTCTGTGCAACCCTGTATCACAGCTGGCGTTCGGAGAACTTGGGATATCTGGTTTTCTTTTCAGTTTATGCCATAACGTTGATCCTGTTTCGTGATTACATCAACTCGGGATTCTATGCGATCCTGAATGATATCAACGATTACGCCTCCATTTATTTCCGAACGGACGGACTGACGCATTATAATGAGCGGATTGCAAACCGATATGCGGCCATAACCGTTGCCGTGACACTGATCGGTATAGCGGCTAATATACTGCTGAACAACTACATCCTCCGGCGGGCCCGCTATATGATCGCAATCTTTCTGGGAGTGACGATCAATCTTGTACCTCTTTACATGGAAAGAGAGCCGGAGCTGATCTATTCACTGATGCTGATCGCCGGGATTGCCATGACCTATGTTCTAAAGAGCGGACGGCATTTTACCCTGAGCAGAAATGATCATATCTTCAAAAGGCGAAAATGGGGTCTGTCCTACGGACTGGATCACCGATCCCTCCTGCAGGGCGTGCTGCTTACCCTTGGACTGGTTGTGATCATGGCAAATATTGTGAATTTTGTCCGTCCCAGGGAAGATTATCGTGCCTACCGGGTGGAAAATGAGTATAAAGCAGTCACGCGGGAATATATGCAGAACCTGATCATGCTGGGGTTTGCCGGTCTCTGGAATTTTTATCCCAACAATGGCGGACTTTCCAGCGGCGAACTGGGAGGAGTATCCTCGATCCGTCTGGATTATCAGCCGGATATCAAGATCACCTTTACGCCGTACAGTACGGACACCCTCTACATAAAGAACCTGTCAGGCCAGACCTATATTCCCTTTGTGAACAGGTGGAAACAGTCAGAGGAATTTACACTGGCGGAAGAACAGAATCTTTATGAGGCGGAAGCACTGAAGCAGGCATATGAACAGGGGAAAAAGGGTTCGGCCAGGGGTATTATGAAGATCGCAAATGTGGAAGCGGCGCCTCAGACCTATCACCCGTACTATACGTCGGATGAACCCGGCATTCTTTACAGGGGCTACACAAATGAATATGTCTATTACCCTTTGCTGAATGATGAACTTCTGAAGGAGGAGGGGATTCTCATCGATCCGCTTTATCTTGAGGTCCCGGAGGATAATCTGGGGGCGGTGGGAGCGCTGGCTTATGACGCGGGTCTTACTCCGGGAATCGATCCGGAAGTGGCGGCCATGAGACTGGCCAACTATTATGAGAGTAATATACCCTATACGATCCGGCCGGGGGCAACTCCGGGGGGGGAAGACTTCGTCAATTATTTCCTTTCCAAAAACCGAAAGGGGTACTGTGCGCATTTTGCCAGCGCGGCAACGCTGGCTCTCCGGAGTATTGGAATTCCGGCAAGGTACTGCGAGGGATATGCGGTTTCCTATCGCCAGATCATGGATAACGGGTCACTTGAAGAAAACGGTGCAGAGTTGTATCATGATTACTATGATGGTTATAATGCGCTGGGAGAAACAGGTCTGGTCTCCGTTAATGCCACGGATGCGAACGCCCATGCCTGGGTGGAAATCTACGTGGATGGGAAGGGCTGGATCATTGCAGATGTGACTCCGTCCATATCGATGGATGACGATACCGATGATGACGGCGGTTCTTTCTGGGATTTCTTCAACAATATGTTCGGAGACGGAGACGTGAACAACGCGGTTGAAGGTGACGGCGGAGGCGGTGAATTCAACGTGGCGCTGGGATCCGATACGCTGAAGGTGATCGCTTACGTGCTGATCGGTATTGTTGCAGCGGCGTTCCTGGTATTCCTGATCCGCCATTTTATGCCGCAGCTGAAATACCATATTGCCTATGCGAGCGGAGGCCTGTCGGATAAGCTGGTGCTGTATTTCGGACATCGCCTCTATCGAAAGAGGAGAGATAAGGAGCTTGCTGCAAAAGTGAACTATCGTGAACAACTGGAATGCCTGTATGACAGAAGACGAAAGGCGGGTGCGGCGGATTCGGCAGTGATGAGTTATACCGAGCCTGTCCATATGGATGGCAGAAGAGTTGACAGTGCTATGCTGGAACAGCTGATCGAGGTGATGGAACGAGCCGGTTTCTCGTCTGATCCTATCACTGAAGAGGAGTTCCGGCTGTCGATGGAGAGGATAAGGGAGCTTTTTCATAAGGCAGGCAAAGGTTAGCGGAGAGGAGATGAGCGGGAATGAAAAGTGATCGTGCTGTACGTGCGGAGAGACGCAGGATCTGGTGGGCCAGTCTGAGCCAGGTGACCAGAACGCTGATCCTGATCGGTATTCTGGCGATTCTGATCATGGGCTTTTTTGCAATTAAGAACTGGTTTTTCTCGGATAAAAAGCCCGAGATCACAACAGAGTATATCACGGGAAAGCTTGATGTGGCCAGTGAACTGAACACGGCCGAGCTGACATATACAGGTATGGTGAAATTTGAAGACGGAAGCATTCCTTTTCTGACCAAAAAGACATTTTCCATGATCTATACTGCCAGTGTCAAAGCAGGAATTGATTTTTCCAAGATCAAGGTGGATGTGAAGGATAATTCGGTCATTGTGACTCTTCCGGAGGCTCAGGTGCAGTCGGTTTATGTTGACCCGAAATCCATCGAATTCTATGATGAAGGTTTTGCCCTTTTCAACTGGAGCAGTAAGAAGGATATCACGGATTCCATTGCCATGGCGGAAAGTGATATCCAGAACAGAACGGAAGATATGAATAATCTCCTGAAAAAGTCGGAAGAGCAGACGGAACGGCTGATCCGGGCCCTGCTGGAGGATGCCATCGGAGATAAACAGCTTATCATCAAGAGTGAGAAGAAGACTCAGTGATCATCACCGCCCCGGATCGGTTTTTGATACGAAAAGAGTGCCGAAAGATATACTGCTGCCGGGAAGATACCTCTTGCATCTGCTATCATATGTAAGTTCTGCAAGTTGTCAGACAATTATAACAATATATGAGAAATTATACGAAAAATTAGAAAAAAGACTTGACATGTCAAACAATAAATGATAAGATAAAGGCACAACAAAGAAATGAATTGCAGCTGGGAGCTGCAACGGAATACATCTTTCAAAGAAAGGACGGTATAATTTTAAACGCGAGATACAAGGGCTGTAAGATCAGTATCGGAATTTTGGGAAGTCTTTAGTTGGTAGAGTACGGACGTCGAATAGTTGAAGGGCTGTATAGAATATCATGTAGAAACAGCGAAAAGGCGGGTATCGGTATTCGGAAGGCAAGGAACTTCGGAAGCTTGCAGGACGGTGAAAACCTGCAGGGTTAACAGGTGAAGAGTATACAGGATCTTAACAGTGGTATCGGACGATCAGAGCAGGGATCTCTGCCCGAGAGGCGAAAGGCCCGGTGGACATCCCGCATAAAAAACTGAATATTATCAGAGTGAATTTTCTGAAGAGCCTCTACCCGAGATAGAGGCTCTTTCTCATTATCCGAATAATTACTTTTTCCTTGATTTATCGTTGCAGATAACATAAAATAGAAGAGTATGCCCTGGGCTTATTTTCCTTTCAAACGGAGGACCTGAAGAGAATGCCGGATGAAGAAAAGATCCGTCTGATGACGCGGATCACAATGTATGAAAAACAGCATGAAGATGATATCGTTCTCAGTCATTATTACCGGGAGGACTACGTTCGCTACGGTTGTATCCGAACCATCATTGTGGCTACCATCACCTACTGGTCGATCGTGGCTATGTATATCCTGTATAAGTTCCAGGACATCATCCGTGATATCAACACAATGGATTATTTTTCCGTGATCGGTAAGCTGATGTTCGGATATCTCGGCTTCTGTGCGATCATGTATATCTTCGGCTTTGTGGTTTACCATATTCGATTCCAGCTGGCGAAGAAGGGACTTATCGAGTATAACAGGAATCTGAAAAAATATCTGAAGTATCTGGATCGGGAAGAGGCCCTGGAACAGCTTCAGACAGGAACCATCAAGGTTCGGACAGAGATCGGCGGCGGTGATTCTGTGGAAATTCCGCTGAGAGATGAGAGAAGGAGAAACAGCAGGTCATGAAGGAACTGATCAAGGTAAAGAATACGATCCGCGACTTTCTGAGAAAGTACGAAGAGATCATTTTTCCGATCCTGAAATTTATATGGTGTTTTCTGGTATTCCACAGCATACACAATATGTTCAACTACATGGATCTTTTTGACCGAAAGCTCATTCTGATCCTTCTCGCAGTCATGTGCGCGATGCTCCCGGATGGTTTCCTGGTTTTCATAACAGGCGTTGTGATGGGAGTGAATTGCTTCTCGGTCAACCTGGAAGTGGGGCTCTCCTTTGTCCTGCTCTTCCTCCTGATGTACT
>JAFXZW010000134.1 GCA_017541035.1 Eubacterium sp.
CCGAAGATATTAACACGATTCCATTTCAGCCATTTTAATTTTAACCCGCAGCAAAAGATGAATAGCTCGCAAGCCAACAGCAACACAAAAACTGGAAACGCTTGATTTATTAACGCTAAAGTCAGCGGAAAAATAGCATAGAGCCAGTAATGTATGATTTTTGTCTCGCTTTCACTGTTCTTTTCATAAAACAGGATGCATATGAATCCGGGGGAACGGAGGATACCTGGTCACCGGTATCCTGGTACTGTCCAAACTGCGGCGCAAAGACCACAGCCTACCGGAAGGCGGACGGGACGCTTCGCGTGGCGTGTGCGAACCCCCTCTGCCAGGTGTTGCTGGTCCGGAAGGATATCAGCAGACGGCACAAGGTGATCGAGGTTTACGCCTCAAAATACCAGACATATTAGAATAAGGAAACACCATCACGACGGTAAGGGTGAGATGAAACAGGCTGCGTAACGCCTTATCAGGTCGGTGGGTAGACGCCGGAGGATTTATCCAGACATACATGAGAGGTCGCCGGCAGGGTACTGCTTTTTGAAGACATATGGTTTTTGGAAAGCAGGGCCCTGTCGCGGCCTCTTTTTTTGTACATAAATATCCGTCGGAATCAATAGCAGAGCAAGGAAAGGAGGGGATGCACACCGGCGGATCCAAAGACCGGCAGCGGGTCTAAATGCTGCAGGAACTAAAACATATCTAAGGCCGTGGGAGTACTACCACAGGCGAGGGATACATATCTTCCAGGGATGGATCGGGATCCACTTTCGGAAGATGGGGTAGCCTTTGCTTCGTGTACTCTGAAAAACACGGAAAAGTACCCATAAAATCCCTTGCCTGATTGTCGGCTGCGGCAGAAAGGACAAGGGATTTTATGAGTTTCAGAAGAGTTAATGTAAAGGACATGCAGGCGATCGAATATATCGACGTAAACAAGAAGAAGATCGTGATCCGGGAAGGGGATTATACGGTATATGACGGAAAACCGGTGACGAGGCAGGATATCGTGGACCATTACCTGGCCTATAACCGCGAGGTAGATGGAAATATCCGAAACAGCGCTACACCCCTTACCAAAGAAGAAAAGAAAGCAAGAAAGGAGTGGGAAGAAAAGCATCCCGGGGAAGAACTGCCGGCAAAATGGCATATCTCCATCGATCAGTTTGCGGACGGCCCGGACGGAGAGGTGGAGCGGTCCTCACTGATGGGGGAACTGGCCGCCGCAGCCGCGGGGAGCAATCCGGCGGTGGACATTTTCTATGATGTGATCGACGAAATGCCGGAGAAGCTCCGCGTAAGCTTTACCCTGGTACTGCTCCAGGGATATCAGACCCAGGAAGCGGCAAAGATCCTCGGATGCAGCGTAGCCACCGTCTCCCGGCGGGTGAAGGCAGCCATCGCTTTTATCAGATCCCAGGAGCAACGATTCAACTTCCGGTAAAAAAAAATTTCCCCAGCATGCAAAATTAAGGCCCTTTTGGGCAACTATACCTTAGAAGGATTAAATCCTTCGGAAAGGAGAAAGAAAGATGAAGCATAGAGTTACCATCCGGGTGGCGGATGAGACCGGCAGGAGAGAACTGGCCTATCAGGGCGAACGAAGAAGGATCCCCACAAGACTTCTCCGGCTGCTGTTTGGCGGATATACGACGGTCTATCTGATGACCCCCGGAAAAACCATTGAAACGATCCGGATCGAAGAGATTAAGGAGGAAAGCCATGAAAGAGGAAAGGAATAGTAAGATGGAACGCGCCCTGGACCGGGCCGTTACCGCCCTGGAGCAGCTTTATGCAGCAGTAAAGGAGATCCGGGAGGAATTAAGATCAAAGCCGGAGGAAAGAAAGGACATAGAGACCGGAAGTGACACGCCCATACTCCGGGAAGCGGTAAAGACCGCCCTCATCCGGATCGCAAGGACCGGCCGGGAACAGGAGGTAAAGGAGCTGCTCGCAAGGTATAACGCGAGAAAACTGAACGAGGTGGATCCAAAGGATTATACCGCCATACTTTCGGAAGCGGGGGTGATGACCCATGGCTGATTTGATACTCTTTTCCATAGCATCCATGGACCGGAAATCCCCGCCCTCTGAAAATGCAAAATCCCCGGAATCCGGAGGAGAGGCCAGGGATGCTCATACCCTCGCCGCAGTCAAACTAAAAGCGTATCTCGGGATCCCGGTACCGGATCCCCGGGAGGATATGCCCCATTACAACGAGGAGATGGAAGAAGCTGCCGAACGCTATAAAAACTTCGTCATCGAGCAGATCGAAGCTGCAGGAAGGAACGCCGATCCCATCGTCATGATCGAAAAGAAGGTGGATCTTTCCGGGTACGCGGAAGGACTGTCCGGTACCCCAGACTGTGTGATCATCACGGAAGAGCATCTTCATATCATCGAATTTCATTATGGGGCGGGGGAAAAGGCCAGCGCAGGGGATGAGAACTCGGTGAATGCAGAGATCGCCGGTTACGCCCTGGGGGTGATCGGGATGTATGACGGTATATATGGGTTTGAGACCGTGACCATGACCATCGTACAGCCAAGAATCGATAACCTCTCATCCGTCACTGTAGATAAGGAAGACCTGCTACGGTGGGGAGAAGAGGTACTGAAACCGGCATTACGCCTGGCAAAGCTGGAGCGGATCATCGGCCGGGAATATATGCACGGAAAACCCGCAGGGGGAAAGAACAATACCGAAAAGGCAGCAGAGGTAAGAACACGGGTGGAAGACCCGAAGGGAAAGAAAAGGAGAATAAAAATGAAGAATGAGGAAGTAAGGACAAAAGTAAAGACCGGACTCACCCGATGGTCCTATGTGAGTGTATGGGAGCCCCAGGCGGTGGAGGAGGATAGAGCCAAGTATTCCGTCAGCGTGATCATCCCCAAGAGCGATACAAAGACCATCCAGGCGATCCGGGATGCCATCCGGGCCGCATATGAGGACGGGGAAGCAAAGCTCCGGGGAAATGAAAAAACGGTTCCCCCGATGGAGCAGATCAAAACCCCGCTCCGGGACGGGGACCTGGAGCGGCCGGAGGATGACGCATACCAGGACAGTTACTTCGTCAACGCAAAGTCCTTCATGGCTCCGGGGATCGTCGATGCAAACCGGAAACCGATCCTGGACCATGCAGAGGTATATAGCGGCGTATACGGGCGGGTGTCCATGACCTTTTACGCATACAATACGGGCACAGCACGGGGGATCGCCTGCGGGCTGAACAATCTGCAGAAGCTGATGGACGGAGAAGCTCTCGGCGGCAGGATCAGCGCGGAGGAAGACTTCGACGACGGCTTTACCATGGAGGAATACGATTTCCTGACCTAAAGACGCCGGATCTACATCCATGCGATACGGCAGAGGAAAACCCTTTGCCGTATCCTAAGCGACCGGAAAGGAAAAACGCCCGCAGGCAACAGCCATAAAAAACCGTAAGTAACGCCATAAAAAAAGGCCGCAGGTAACGGAAACAAAGCCCGCAAAGAACAGCCCTAAACCCATCCCCAAGACCGCCGAATGGCAGATAGCGCGGCATATATCCGGGAGGGAGGGTGGGAGCCGCGCCCCATATCCCCCATACGCCAGAGGAAACAGCCTGCAGATCTGAAGAAAAAGCCAAGGAATTAGACCAAGAAAAAGATCAGGAAAAAAGACCAGAAAAAGGACCAGAAAAAGGACCAGAAAAAAGGACCATAAAAAGGACCAGGAAAAAAGACCAAGGGAAAAGGCCAGGAAAAAGACCAAGGAAAAAGCCCAGGAAAAAGGCCAGGAATAAGGCCAAGAAGATGACCAAGAAAATGACCAGGAAGAATACCAACAAGAAAACCTCTACCCAGACCACGTAAGGGGAGATACCGCGGAATATATCCGGGAGGGAGGGTGGGCGCCGCGGGTCAGTACCCGGACAAAACAAGCAGGAACAATACAGAAAAACCAGAACGAGACAGAAAAAGCCAGAACAATAGAGAAAAACCAGAACAATACAGAAAAATCAGAACGAGATCAACGAAACAGAAGGAGATAGCACAAGACAAAAGGAGATAGAAGAAACCATGAAACAGATATCCATAGATCTGGAAACTTATTCCGACGCGGATCTATCCAGCTGCGGCGTATACCGGTATGCTGAGTCGCCGGCATTTGAGATCCTGCTGTTCGGGTACAGTATAGACGGAAAAGAAGTAAAGGTGATCGACCTTAAAAGCGGAGAAACGATCCCGGAACAGATCCTTGCGGCCCTTACCTCCCCGGAGGTAACAAAGTGGGCATTTAACGCGGCATTCGAGCGGATCTGCCTGTCCGCTTATCTTTGTAAAGCATACCCGGAACGGATCCGTACACCCTATCTGGACCCGCATTCCTGGAAATGCTCCATGGTATGGTCGGCGTATGCCGGATATCCCATGTCTCTTGAGGCAGCGGGAGAGGCACTAAGCGTAAAAGACCAGAAGATGGAAGAAGGGAAATCTCTGATCCGGTATTTTAGTGTTCCATGCAAACCAACGAAACTAAATGGGGGAAGAATAAGGAACCTCCCGGAACAGGATCCGGAGCTGTGGGAAACGTTTAAAACCTACAACAAGAGGGATGTGGAAGCAGAGATGGAGATCCAAAATGCCCTCAGCCGGTATCCGGTGCCGGAGGCGGTATGGGAGGAATACTGGCTGGATCAGAAGATCAATGACAGGGGGATCCGGATAGATGAAACTCTGGTGGAACAGGCGCTAAGCTTTGACGAACGGGCAAAAGAGGAGCTGACAAAAGAGATCCGCAGCCTGACCGGCCTGGATAATCCGAACAGTGTGCAGCAGCTGAAGGGCTGGATCGCCCAAAACGGCATTGCTGCAGAGTCCCTGGATCAGAAGGCGGTACAGGATTTGATCCAGAATACGGAAACGTTAGATGTGAAGCGGGCGCTCACCATCCGGCAGCAGCTGGCCAAATCCTCGGTAAAGAAATACCAGGCCATGGAGGATGCGGTATGTCTGGACGGAAGAGTCCATGGCATGTTCCAGTTCTACGGGGCCAGCCGAACCGGCAGGTGGGCCGGAAGATATATCAATCTGCAGAACCTGCCGCAGAACCATATGGAGGATCTGGCGGAAGTCCGCAAACTGGTCCGGGAAGGAAAGTATGATACCGTATCCATGCTGTATGATTCCGTTCCGGCTGTCCTTTCCGAGCTGATCCGGACGGCCTTTATCCCGGCGGAGGGATACCGGTTTATCGTATCCGATTTCTCCGCCATCGAGGCACGGGTACTGGCGTGGCTTGCCAAGGAGGGATGGCGGGTACAGGCGTTCCGTGAGGGAAAGGATATCTACTGCGCCAGTGCCAGCCAGATGTTCCATGTGCCGGTGGAAAAGCACGGAATAAACGCAGAACTCCGCCAGAAGGGGAAGATCGCGGAGCTGGCACTGGGATATGGCGGCTCCGTCGGAGCACTGAAATCCATGGGAGCTTTGGAAATGGGCCTTCCCGAAGAGGAACTGCCGCTTCTTGTCACTTCCTGGAGAAGGGCAAACCCGAAGATCGTGCAGCTCTGGTGGGAAATTGACCGGGCAGTTCATCTGGCGGTGAGAGAACGGGAACCATCAAGGATCGGCGGAGTAAGGATCAGCTGTACGGATGGGACACTGCGGATCCAGCTTCCCTCCGGACGGAGCTTATCCTACGTGAAGCCGCATTTCGGCAGGAACCGCTATGGGGGAGATGGGGTGATGTATTACGGGCTGGACAGCCAGAAACGATGGGCCAAGATCGAAAGCTACGGCCCAAAGTTCGTGGAGAACATCGTCCAGGCGATCAGCCGGGATATCTTAGCCTTTTCCATGCGCACTCTGGCGGATGCCCGGATCTCGGCCCATGTGCATGATGAACTGATCATCGAATGTCCGGAGGATATACCGGTAGAAGAAATCACGGAAAAGATGTGCAAGACCCCGCCCTGGGCCTCCGGATTAACCCTAAAGGCAGAAGGATATAGCTGCGAATTTTATAGGAAATCTTGAATTCCATCCGATCAAACTTTACCTGCAGAGGGATGGGAGAAGTGCTTGTTCCTCTCATCCGTATAGAATTAGAGTTTCTGCAACATAAGCTACAGAGTAGACCACGCCTGTTTCTTCATTCGAGAAATAATGGAGAAACAGGCACTTTTTTCATGGAGTATACCAGAACTTGGAAATAGCAGCATGATAGGCGGCTATTTTTAGTGTAAAGATAACCCAAAACACGTGGTGATACGAAGAAAAATATGGGCCGTGTTCTCGGCGTTATGCTGTAAATACATACGGAGATGTGATATACTGATTATGTATGCGTCGTGGCATTTTAGGAAAGAGGATGGCTGTAAGTTACAGGAAATTACGACATCTGAAAGTTGATAAGTATAATAATGGTTATAGATGTGAGTATTTATATTTTTTGAAAGGAGTTGTTCCTATGACTGTATTAAATGAGTTAGATTCGACATGTGGAATATCAGATGATGAATTAACGCAAAGGTTTAAAGAAGCAATCAGAATAGACAAAGAGGTAAGAAAGATCAAAGGGTTGCCGGTAGCAAAATATGATGATGAGACTAAAAGGGCATATCTCGAATATCCCGATGGGAGGAGAGAATATGTCGGAGAATAATGCTGTAAAGTTGCCGGAAGTGATTGCGTTTGCAGGACCTAACGGAAGTGGAAAAACCACGATTACCGGAATGGCGAAAACAGTCGGTGAATATATAAATGCCGATGACATAAAAAGAACTACTTTATGCACTGATATTGAAGCGGCCCAAAAGGCTGAAGAATTACGTGAAAAGATAATTTCAGAAAAAAGGGATTTCACTTTTGAAACAGTCCTGTCGACTGATAGAAATTTACTGTTGCTCAAAAAAGCAAAAGAACAAGGATATTTTGTACGGTGCATTTATGTTCTTACTGCAAATGCGGATATCAATGTTGCAAGAGTAAGTGCTAGACAGGCTATTGGTGGACATGGGGTTCCCGAGGATAAGATCCGCTCACGTTATTCCAAGGCTCTTGCGTTGATACCGCAACTTGTTGAAGTATGCGATGTCTTGCATGTGTACGATAACACGAAGGAGCCGTTTAGGATTTTTAAGAAAAGAAAAGATGTCTATTTTCATTGGGAAAATAAGTACTGGGACTTTGAAAAGATTTCAGATCTAACCGGTATAAATGAATATGAAAATTGAGATTAAATTCTCTTAGGCGGCAAGAGATATCAGGCGGAACTGCCGCCGATGTTGTTCTCCAAACGGATAAAGGAGGAACAACATGAAGGAAGAGTTGATAACGGAGGTGATGCAGCATATGCTGTCATACCTCGACAATGCTCAGATGAAACAGTTGAGACAGGTGATGCACCATATATATATAACGAGATTGATGAACTGATTCAAATATCTCGAATGACCAGAATACACTTCTGGTTTGTGACGTCATTGCCGATTCCGGATGCTCTGCCAAGAGAATTGCTCAATAATATCGCTACAAGAGTCGCCTTTCACACCACGACAAAGCTATTCTCAAAGCAAATCATAGACAAAGAAGGAGCGGAAAATCTGGCATCTTCGGGACAGATGATTTTCAAGCAATACAATGAGTATTGTGCATGTGAGTCTATTCATTGTGATGAAGATGAGATTGGCAGGATTATCCGTGATTCTACAATAAAGTTTCAGAATTATAATGTGCCGATGGGAATCTCACAACCTATAATCGGATGGAAGCCCGAGTGTTATGATGAATACTTTGAGGAGGCGGCAAGGCTTGTCATCGAGAAAGATAAAGCCACCATAGGGTATATTCAAAGGGTATTTCATATCAGCTTTAATCGCTCAGCCATAATCATGGATCAGTTAGAGGACGCGGGAGTTGTTGGACCAGAGAATGGAACTCATCCTCGAAAAGTATTGATGACGATGGATCAATTCGAAGAGTTTATGTCTATATGAAAGAGCGGCTTGCACGGTGAGAAAATGAGATTATTCTTGGCAATACAATTTGAAAAGCAGATACTGGACGCTTTAACCGGATTCCAAAGGGAACTCCGGAAAATCGGAGCAGTTGGGAATTATACCAGGGAAGAGAATCTACATTTAACGCTGGCTTTTATTGGTGATTATGGGGCTCCGGAGGCTGTTCTGGATGCGATGGAAAAGGTGGCCTTTCGTCCGTTTGAACTCCGTCTGGATGGTATGGGAAGTTTTGGGGATCTTCTGTGGGCAGGTATTTCAGCTGGAGAGGAACTACCCGCTGTAGTGCGGCGTCTTCGGCATGAACTTTCGGATGCAGGAATTCCTTTTGACAGAAAGAGGTTCCGGCCACATATAACCCTGATCCGGAAGGTGAGTTATAAGAAAGATCAACCGTTACCACTGAAACATTTACATACAGAAGCGATGACGGTCAATCGTATATCTTTGATGAAGTCCGAGCGTGGGCGGAACGGAATGGTATACACGGAGATTGGATATATTGAGGCAGATTAGGGTATGGCTTTGTGGAAGGTAATGGTGAAAAATGATACCGGACTTTTCATCACAAAAAGAAAAGGAAAGATTCTTCCAATCACTTGACGATGAGCAAAAGAGTGAGGCTTTAAATGATATGATCCGGAGCTCGAAGCATATTGTTTTTCTTGGTGGCGCCGGGGTCTCTACGGAAAGTGGTATTCCGGATTTTCGGAGCAAGAACGGACTCTATCACAGGAAGGGTGGAGCGTTTGGCGGACACAGGCCGGAGTATCTTCTCAGCTACGACTGTCTTGCGCATAAGCCCAAGCTGTTTTTTGATTATTTCCGAACAAATCTGGATTGTCGGAATGTTCAGCCGAATACAGCGCATCGGAAGTTGGCGGAAATGGAAAAAGCCGGGAAACTGGATGGTGTGATCACACAGAATATCGATGGTCTTCATCAAAAGGCAGGAAGTAGAAATGTAAAGGAAATTCACGGCAGTGCTTTACGCAGTTACTGTGTATCCTGCAGAAAAGAATATGGACCGGATTTTCTATTTGAGAGTAGTGAAGAGATACCACGTTGTCCGAAGTGCGGGAAGATGGTGCGGCCGGATGTGACGCTTTATGGTGAGTTCCTTCCGGAACCGGCCTATGAAGAAGCCGTTGCGCTGATCCGGTATGCAGATATGTTAATCATCGGAGGAACATCCCTGGAAGTAGGATCCGCAGCACAGCTCGCACACATGTATCATGGGGATTATCTTGTGATCATCAATAAGGGAAAGACGCGGCTGGAGGGAAAAGCCGACCTGGTTTTCCATGACAGTATTGGAATCATTATGAATCAGATTCGTGTATAGAGTGGGCAGGAGAGGACTTGAACCTCCAGAAGCCGAAGCCAACGGTTTTACAGACCGCACCGCTACCAATTACGGGATACCTACCCAAAAGCGCCGTGTACACGATTCGAACATGCAAGCCCTAACGGGCCAACGGTTTTCAAGACCGCTCCCTCACCACCCGGACACACGGCATATTTGGTGACTGACGGGAATCGAACCCGTATCATCAGATCCACAATCTGAGGTACTTACCTTTGTACGACAGTCACAGTGATCCCAGCGGGACTCGAACCCGGCATTTCCGGCTTGAAAGGCCGGTGAACTGGCCATTTATTCGATGGGACCTCGTCGAACTTACGCTCGATGACGCGCTTTTCGTCAAGCTCCTATTTGTGCAGGCACTTCGTGCCAAAGCACAATAGGAGTTTTCCTCAAAGAACGCGCAAATAACGGTTACGGGACTTGAACCCGTATCTTCCGGCTGAGAACCGGAGATCCTGCCATTAGACGAAACCGCCATGTTGGGGTAAACCTTATCCCCGGTTTACCCGAATGATATCGTTGACCGTGCAGCCGAACAAATCTGCCACGATGACCATATTGTCGATCGTTGGCATGGTATCGCCGCGGAACCATTTGAAGATGGCCTGCGGAGTACCAAAGCCACAGGCTTTCTGAATATCTGCGGTAGTCATCTGGCGGGCCTTCATCATCGCCTTGATGTTTGCGCCGGTTGCAATGGTATTGATCGTTGTCATCTTATTCACTTCCTTTCCTCATTGGTCAAAATATCCTCGGCGGGATTCGAACCCGCAGATCACGGAGCTTAAATCCGATGCATATTCCGTTCTGCTACGAGGATGTACAGGACAAGGGACTCGAACCCTTATGCATTTCTGCCGGAGCTTTTGAAACTCCCGTGTCTCCCCATTCCACCAGTCCTGCATAGTGTGCATAGAGGGAGTCGAACCCTCACTCCGTCACCGGAACTGCGTCCTTAGCGCAGCGCCTATTCCATTCGGCTATATGCACATAGTACCCGTGGCGGGATTTGAACCCGCAAAAGGCTTTCGCCACCCTGCGATCTGAACGCAGTGCCTTTCCCAAATTTGACCACACGGGCATAAAAAGAGGGGAGTACCTATGCGGTATTCCCCTAATCGGATCCATGGATCCATAAAAAATACCGCTCATGCATTAAGCACAAGCGGTAATCTCTTTATCTGGACCTTTTTCCACTCATATCTTAATGCATAACAAATATTCCTTCGCCGGACTCTGATTCCAAGCTAAGGAGCAGATATTCGTTATGCAGATATAAGTTTTTAAAGGTATTCATTGCTCTTGGTTCCTTTCATTTGATGATTCGATTATAACAGATTTCCTCCGGATGTAAAGTAAACTGCAGGTATAGTTCTGAAGATTTTCACAAACTGTTATTCCGATGCCTTAAAGTTATAGATCGGCTTCAGGACATCGATCACGTCTACGGATTCACGTACCACATCAATGATATCCTCCAGAGATTTATATGCCATAGGCGCTTCATCCAAAGTAGATTCATTTACTGAAGTGGTGTAGATCCCCTTCATAGTCTCCATGTACTCATCCATGGAAAGGGTGTTCTTCGCTTTTGTCCGCGACATGAGACGGCCGGCACCATGCGGTGCAGAGTAGTTCCATTCCGGATTTCCCTTACCGATGGCAAGGATGCTTCCATCACGCATATTGATGGGAATCAGCACACGTTCACCAGCATGTGCGGCAATCGCACCCTTACGCAGGATACGTTCCTCCGTGTCGATGTAATTGTGAATGGTATGAAATGCCTCGCCGGCCATGAGTCCGGTCCGATTGATCAGTACTTCCGCCATCTTTTCACGGTTCTTTCTTGCAAATTCCTGGCAGATCTCTACATCATGCAGATAGTCATCCAGATACTTTCCGCTGAGGTAACATAGATCCTCCGGGATATCCGGCTGGAGCTTTTCCTTCTTCCATTTCAGTTCTTTCAGGGCGTCCTGGATCTCGCTTCTACGTCCCTGCTCCTTATAGGTACGGATGATCTCATCTCTGGCCTCCAGGTACTCACCAATCCCGCGGTTCAGGTCAATAGCCAGCTGTTGGTACAGCTCAGCCACCTGTTTTCCCAGATTCCGGCTTCCGCTGTGAATCACCAGATATTTGGTTCCATCCGCAGCTACATCAATTTCGATGAAATGGTTTCCGCCGCCAAGTGTACCAAGGCTTCGTTCAATCCACTTGGTGTTCTTCAGATTTCGGTAGCAACGAAGTCTTTCGAGATCAAAACGCTCCTGACGGCCCTCCCAAATATTTCTTCCGGACGGAACGAAGTGAGCGGCCTCATCAAACTGTGCGAGATCAATATCTGACTTTCCAAGATTTACGGTATACATACCACAGCCGATATCAACGCCCACCACATTCGGGACTGCCTTATCCACAATGGTCATGGTCGTTCCGATGGTGCAGCCTTTTCCTGCGTGTACATCCGGCATAATGCGGATTTTCGCACCTGCAGTGAATTCATAGTCGCACATTCGGCGGATCTGCTCAATGGCTTCGGCCTCCACAACCTTTGCGTAGCAGATGGCCGTGCAGACCTTTCCGTTGATTTCAAACATTGTTTTTTCCTCCATTGATTAAGTATAGCATATAAGTGGGTCCGGCGGGACTCGAACCCGCATCTGCGAAATTAAAGGTTTCGTATTCTACCATTAAACTACGGACCCGGATTGCTGCAGAGAGATTCGAACTCCCGACCTTCTCCGTATGAAGGAGCTACTCTGACCAGTTGAGCTATACAGCAATACGTACAGGCAGAGGGAGTCGAACCCTCATTTAAGGCTTAGAAGGCCCTTGTTCTGATCCATTAGACTATACCTGTATATTGGGACAGAGAGAATCGAACTCTCATCACCGGCTTATAAGACCGGCGCACTGACCGCTAAAGCTATATCCCAGAAAGCTCCCGCGGCAGGGCTCGAACCTGCGACCTTTCGGTTAACAGCCGACTGCTCCACCAATTGAGCTACGCGGGAATAGAAGAGTACCGTGTGAGAGTCGAACTCACCTTGTCGGTTTTGCAGACCGACCGCCTCCCGGAGACAAACGATACATATGAGCAGCCGAAACAGGAATCGAACCTATATCTTCTGAGTCAGAGTCAGACGTGATACCTTTACACTATTCGGCTGGAAAGTGGATGTGGAGGGACTCGAACCCTCGACCTCGAAATTAAGAGTTTCTTGCTTTACCAACTGAGCCACACATCCATAACAGGGGCACCGAGATTCAAACTCGGTCTACAGGAGTCAAAGTCCTGTGTACTGGCCGGATATACTATGCCCCGGAGAAAGTAGGAGCGACGGGGATCGAACCCATGACCATCCGCGTATCAGACGGATACTCTACCAACTGAGCTACGCTCCTATAGAGTGGATCGGGCGGGTGTCGAACCAGCTCCTCCTGGGCTTCAACCAGGCGCTTCTACCGAGTTAGCTTCCGATCCAAAAAGAAAAGCCACCTGTCCGGCATCAGACAAGTGGCTATGAACGAAGGAGTATCTTATAACCTACATTTCACATGATCCACGTAATCTGACAAGGGCATGATAAAGAATCCAGTTTTTCTGAATGCAAAAGCAAAACTGGAAGGACTTCTTTATCTGATTCATTTCTCTTGTCAGAACTGTAGATCGCATTTCACTTGTTTCCTTTCTTTTTTGATCGAGTAGCGGGAGCCGGACTTGAACCGACACCTCCGGGGTATGGACCCGGTAATCTGCCAATTGATAATATCCCGCGATCGGAAATGTCAGACTCGAACTGCTCCTCATGCGCCCGGGGCACACGTGCTCCCATTACACCACATTCCCAATATGAAACGACCATGCAGGGACTCGAACCCTGATCTTCGGAGAGACAATCCGGTGTAATTATCCTTTATACTACACGGCCTCGCGGCTTCAG
>JAFXZW010000135.1 GCA_017541035.1 Eubacterium sp.
CCGGGTATACCGGCTGATCTCATCCACAGCGGTATCGCCTTCTTCTCCCAGATAACGGGCTATGGCATGAAGCACCTCTTCCAGCAGCGAGCAAAGGGAGGATAAATTATCCCTTACATAGGATTTATTTCCAATATTGATAGCCGAATCGATCCGGACGATCTGGCCTGTCAGCTCCGTGGCCCCGATATTCTGGGCTCCGTTCCGGATATTATGGATCCTGCTCCGGAAGGACCTGTAATTTCCGGTAAAAAGCTTCTTCAGCTCTTCCGGGGCCTGGCGGTTCTGGGTATAAAATGTGCTGAGTATGCGGTGATACATATCCACGCTTCCGCCGATTTTCTCCAGTACGCCGCGTACATCCAGAACATCTTCCAGCACAGACAGCTTTTCATTATATCCGGTTTCTTCGAGCGCTGCCTTTTCCTGTCCCTGGGTCCGGAAACGTATCTTCTCGGGGTAATACTGCTGCAGGAAGGCTCCCAGTCCGGCCAGCTCGATGGGCTTGATCAGCACATCCGTAAACCCTGCTTCCTTCAGCGCATCGGGATCCTCATTGATCGCATCCTCACTCATGGCGATGATGGGAATCTCTCCCGCACCATCCCTCTCCAGCTCACGGATCTCCCGCAGAGCATCCGTTCCGTTCATGACCGGCATAGCCAGATCCATGAAGACGATATCATAGTCCCGGTTCATAACATAATCCACGGCCTGCATGCCTGATTCCGCCAGATCCGGCGTGATCTCCATCTGTCGCAGGACATTTGCCGCAACGGTCCGGCTGATCTCCACATCATCCACGATCAGAGCTTTCACCTCAGGAGCCAGCATCCTTTCCGCTTCCTCCCTCGTCACCCGGAGATCACCCTCTCCGGAAGCCGCCGTGACCACATTCTGATCTGCCTTTTTCTGCGGCAGGGTTACAGTAAAGGTGGAACCCGCCCCATAGGTACTCTCCACATCGATCTCTCCGCCCATGATCTCCGCCAGCTTTTTGGCGATGGCCAGACTGATGCCGCTTCCCGTATAACCTGTCTGCTTTTTATTATCGGCGATATTATACACTTCAAAAATGTGCTGCAGCCGATCATTCTGGATACCGATACCGGTATCGGAAATGCTGAAACTGAGCCGGTTCATATCCGGCGTTTCCTGCGGACTGTAGCAGTCCACAAACAGTGTGATGGTCCCCTCCCGCGTATATTTCGACGCATTATCCAGAAGGATTTCAAGAATATTCCGGATCTTGTCGAAATCACCGATCATGACATCCGGTATTCTCTCTCCCAGATCCACCAGGAAACGTACCGGCTTCTGATCCAGTGTATTGATCATCCGGTCGGAAATGTCACACATCAGCGTGGTAATGGAATAAGCGGATTCCGTTACCGTGATCCGTCCGGATTCCAGACGGGCCAGCTGAATGGTCTCATCCACCTTTCCAAGGATGTCCTTGCCGGAGGAGGCGATGGCGCGAAGCCCTTCCTGTCTGGTTTCCTCATTCTGTTCCCGCTGCATGGTGTCCGCAAGACTGATAATGGCATTCACCGGAATCTTGATCTCGTTACTCATATGAGCCAGGAAGTCCGTCTTCGCCGTACTGGACTTCACCGCAACCTCATGCTCCTTTTCCAGCTTCTCAATCTCCCGGTACTGACCGCGCATCCTGCTCAGCAGACGCAGCATACCGATGATAAAAAGGATGAGGATGATACCCGCGGCGGAAAAAAGAATGATGCGGGTGGACTGCTTTTCAAAAAAGCCGAATTCCTTATGGATGGTAAAGGTAATGTCCTGTTCACTGGGAACGCCGTCTCCGTTAATGGCCCGAACAGTAAAGGTATAGGTTCCGCCCTCCAGATTCGTGTAAACAGCCTGCATGGGCTCTGAGGGAGAAATGTTGATCGGCTCACTGTCAAAGCCACCCAGCTTATACTCCACCACAACATTTTCGCGGTTCGAATAGGAAAGCACCGCGAAGGATATGGAAAGTCTCTGGGTGTCTGCCGGTATCGTCAGACTGCCGCCCAGCTGATCCAGATGATAGACCATACTGTCCGCATCAATCTCGGAAACCGTAAGTCTCGGTGCGATCCCGTTTTTGGGGATTACCTGAGTATGCAGCATCATGATTCCGGTGCTGCAGCAGATATAAAGCACATGATCCTTCAGAAGACACCGGCCGTTCAAAGTAATCCGCTTGTCCAGTCCGTCCCCGCCGGCCAGATATCTCTGTGTCAGCGGATTTGCCCCAAGAAGCTCATCCTCTGTTGCCGAGATCACTCCCTTGGAACCGACGATCCAAAGCCGGATCCCCTTTTCCGTCTCTTCGGTCTGCAGATCATATATATTATTAGAGAAATCGATATTGCTGATGGCACGGATACCCTCGGTAAAAATGGAGAGCCCGTTATCCGTTCCGATCCAGATTCCTTTTTCACCCGGAACAATGGAGGTTACAACATTTGATGTCAGGCCGTCATTCTCCGTATAATTCTTTACGGTATCGCCCTTGATGAAATAGAGGCCGCCGCCGTCCGAGCCGGCGAAGAGCCGTCCGTCCTCCGCCTGATACAGGCACAGGATATTCGGGTAGGCCAGTCCGTCCGCATGGGTATAGGTACGGATCAGATTCGCGTCTGCATCCAGTATCGCGATTCCTTCTTCCGTATTGACCGCAATCGTTCCGTCACGCAGCTCCAGAGTACTGTTTACCTGGTTGGTGGGAAGTCCGTTTCCTCTCCCGTAATTAACGATCTTTCCGTTTAACTGGCGACGGATCACACCGTACCTTCGGGAGGTGGATATCCAGAGGTTCCCGCGGGAATCCTGCATGACGTCCCGCACACTGGCGCCGGTCAGATAATCCGTCAGATCATTTTCCTTCAGCTGATTCTTCTCATCCATGATCAGAAGATTCTCGTCGGTACCGATATAGAGATCATCACCCACTGCCCGCATACAGTTTGTGGATGTGGCATTGATCCCGTACAGCTCGTTGAAATTCCGGAATTTGGAAATGCCAAGCTGCAGCACGCCGTAACGGCTGGAAGCAAACCAGTAACCGCCTTCATAATCCATCATCATACAGGAGATATAACGGTTTACCTCCGTATCGTAGATACCATGGAAGCTGTTAACGGTATCAAAATATCCCATTCCGCTTTCCGCGCAGACAAAAAGTCTTTTCCCGTCATGAAAAAGGGCATTGATACCATCCTTCCCGGAGGAAAGACTGCTTCCCCGAAAGTTTTTGTCAATATGAAGGATATCCGTACCGGGAGTGCCGATATAGACGCTTCCGTCCTCCATTCCGAAAATGCAGGAAAGCTCCTCCTGAGTGTAGCTTGCCGCGGAGACCGTCACGATATTTCCCTCGTCGGACATCATAAAGAAGCTGCCGTCCCCAACGATCCCCCAGAGCCTTCCCTTAGCCGTGGTCAGCTTTTTCACATTTCTTCCGGACAGGCTTTCCGAGAGCTGAAGGGTCATATTTTCCTTATTCACAGTATAAAGGCCATAGGTCGTTGCAACATAGATCGTACCGTCCGACGCTTCCCGGACATCATTGACGCATTTGATACCGGCATAGTACTCATCCGTAAAATGCTGGGCTTCGCTCCCCTTGATGTAGAAAAGCCCGTAATTTCCCGTACATACCCAGAGGCGGTCTTCGGAATCTTGATAGAGGCTGTTGACGAAATAAATATCGTCCTTATCCGTATCCCAGAGATTGAAAACCCGGAACTCCTTTCCGTTGAAACGATAGAGTCCGCCATCCGTTCCGATCCAGATGTAGCCGGAACGGGTCTGGTAAATGCAGTTCACTTCCGCGCTTCCGAGACCGTTTTCCTGATTGTAGACCGTCTGCAGGAAGCCGGACAGGAATTCATCCGGAGGGGCTGCGTAAACCGTCGGAAGCATCCCAAAAACACATGTCAGTGCTATGAGACATGCGAGAAGAATGCGGATGAAAATGAGGGTTTTCTTCTTCATACAGGGATCCTGTTACGCCTCCTGCAAAAAGGCTTCGTAACCCTTCTCCGTTTCATAAATATCAGCCTTGGAGGTAGCTTCCCAGGGAGCGTGCATGGAAAGCACAGCCACTCCGCAGTCAACGACCTCCATATCATACAGAGAAAGAATGTATGCGATGGTTCCGCCGCCACCGAAGTCAACCTTACCCAGTTCGGCCGTCTGGTAAGCAATGCCGTTCCTTTCCAGAATACCGCGGACTCTTCCGATGTATTCGGCATTGGCATCATTGGAGCCGGACTTTCCGCGGGCTCCGGTATACTTGTTAAAGACCATGCCCTTTCCGAGAAAGGCTGCATTTTTCTCTTCAAATGCCGATGCATATAAAGGATCATAGCCTGCGCTGACATCGGAGGACAACATGCTGGAATTCATAAGACAGCGGCGCAGCGGAAGATCTCCGGACTTTCCTGCCAGATTCAGGAGCTCTGCAGTTACATTTTCAAAGAAGCGTGACTGCATGCCGGTTGCGCCGACGGAGCCGATCTCCTCCTTATCCACCAGGAGGGTGCATGCGGTCTTTTTCAGCTTCTTCTGATTCAGCTGGGCTACCAGACTGGTGTAAGCACATACCTTATCATCCTGTCCGTACGCCAGGATCATGGAACGGTCGATACCGAGATCCCGCGGCTTTCCGGCGGGAACGATCTCCAGCTCGGCGGACATGAAATCCTCTTCCTCCATGTCGTATTTTTCCTTCAGGATACGAAGAACCTCCTTTGCCACCGGATCCTTTGCGGACTCCTTATTCTTTTTATCAACCTTGATGGGACGGGATGCAAGAAGGAGATCCAGATTCTCTCCCTCCACTGCCTTGGCCGCCTTTTTCTCCATCTGCTCCGCTGCAAGATGGATCAGGATGTCGCTTACGCAGAAGACAGGGTCGTCCTCATCCTCTCCGATCACCACATCCACCAGAGTTCCGTCCGTCTTCGCCACAACGCCGTGGATGGCAAGGGGCAGCGTAACCCACTGGTATTTCTTGATCCCACCGTAATAATGGGTATCCAGATAAGCCAGTCCCTTACTCTCATAAAGCGGATTCTGCTTTACATCCAGTCGCGGAGAATCCAGATGTGCACCGAGGATATTCATGCCCTTCTCCAGATCCTCCTCACCGATATGGAACAGGGCTACGGTCTTTCCCATATTCACTGCATAGATCTTATCCTGGCTCTTCAGCTTCTTTCCGGATTTTATTGCTTCCTCAAGTGAAATATAACCGGCCTTCTTCGCCTGCTCCACCACATAACGGGTTCCCTCCCGCTCTGTTTTTCCCCGGAACAGATAATCCTTATATCCGTCACAAAGCTTCTCCAGCTTTGTCAGATCGGATTTTGTATACCCTTCCCATGCGTTCTTTCGTTCCATTTTAACTTTCCTTTCCATACATGACAGATTCTTTGCTGCCGGGGCCCGGAGAATGCCATTTTCGTAGCTCTCCTCCGGGGAGAAATACTCCCGTACTCCGAATGGACAGCATCGTATCCTGTTACCGATTCGTAAAATAATATTTTATCATATAACTCCTGTGATTTCAAATCCGAAGTGCTTCTGCCGAAGCGGCAAATACCTGCATAAAACCTGACCTCGCAAAGACAGGAAAAGGCGACTGCCGGGGAAGCAAGAAACGCCTGATCAGAGAAAACGACTGATCAGGCGTCACGAATTAAAGGATCATGGACAGCCCGATCCTTTTCTTCTTCAGATCCACGGAGAGAACCTTAACGGTAACCACATCTCCCACGGAAACCACGTCCAGGGGATGCTTCACAAATTTTTTATTCGTCAGCTGGCTGATATGAACCAGTCCGTCCTGATGCACGCCGATATCCACGAAGGCACCGAAATCGATAACGTTACGAACGGTTCCCTTCAGGATCATACCCTCGGTAAGATCCTTCATATCCAGCACATCCGTCCGAAGTACGGGCTTGGGTGCTTCCGAGCGGGGATCCCGGCCGGGGCGGGTCATTTCCGCCACCATATCCCGGAGGGTCGGTTCTCCGATCCCCAGTTCCTTTGCCATCTTCGCATAATCCTGAATGAAAATGACCGCTTCTCCGCTCTTTAATTCCTGCATGGTGAAATGGCAGGCCTCCATCAGCTTCGCAGCCGCCTCGTAGCTTTCGGGATGCACACCCGTATTATCCAGAGGATCCTTTCCGTTCCGGATCCGCAGGAAGCCGGCACACTGTTCATAGGCTTTGGGCCCAAGCTTCGGCACCTTCAGAAGCTCCGCACGGCTGCGGAAGCTTCCCTTCTCTTCCCTGTAGGCCACGATATTTTTCGCCACGGCCTTGGAGATACCGGAAATGTACTCCAGCAGGGAGTAGGATGCGGTATTCAGATCCACGCCTACGCTGTTCACACAGTCCTCTACCACTCCGGAAAGGGCTTCCTTCAGCTTCTTCTGATTCATGTCATGCTGGTACTGTCCCACGCCGATGGATTCCGGTGTGATCTTCACCAGCTCTGCCAGAGGATCCTGAACCCGGCGGGCGATGGAGGTTGCCGAACGCTGTCCCACATCAAAGGACGGGAATTCCTCGGTTGCCAGAGCGCTTGCGGAATAAACCGATGCCCCCGCTTCATTGGTAATGATATAGGCCACCTTACGGCCGGGTTCCTCTTTCCTCATTTCCTCCAGAAGCTCCGCCACAATCTGTTCGGATTCCCGGGAAGCCGTTCCGTTGCCGATGGAGATCAGCTCAACATTATACTTTTTGATCAGCTTCTTTACCGTATCCTTGGCCGCCCGGATCTTTACCGGATTGGTAGGTGCCGTAGGATAAACCACGGCGGTATCCAGCACCTTGCCTGTCGGATCCACCACTGCCAGCTTACAGCCGGTACGGAAGGCCGGATCCCAGCCCAGTACGGTCTTCCCGTCAATGGGAGGCTGCATCAGAAGCTGACGAAGATTTTTACCGAAAACCGTGATAGCGCCATCCTCCGCTGTCTCCGTCTGCATGGAACGAAGCTCATTTTCGATGGAGGGCTTAATAAGACGGTTATAGGCATCCGTGACTGCAGCTTCCAGATAGACGGCAGTCGGAGCATCCGGATGATGGAGGGTCTCCTTCTTCAGATAGCGCAGGATATCCTCTTCAGGTGCTTCCACAGACACCGTCAGGAATTTTTCCTTCTCGCCGCGGTTCAAAGCGAGGATGCGGTAACCCGTGATCTTCGACAGGGGCTCCCGGAAATCATAATAGGTTTCATAGGGTGACTCCGCTTCCGGATCCTTGGCCGCCGAGACGATAACACCCTTTTCAGCTGTCTTCTTCCGGATCCAGGTACGATAATCCGCCTCATCCGATACGGACTCGGCGATGATATCCTCTGCGCCCTGTATGGCTTCCTTCACGGAAGCAACGCCCTTTTCCTCGGAAATGTATTTCTCTGCCTCCTTCTCCACATCCGTTCCCGGTTGTTCCAGCAGGATAAGATTGGCCAGGCCCTCCAGTCCCTTTTCCTTCGCCACGGAGGCACGTGTCTTCCGCTTCTGCTTGTAGGGGCGGTAGAGATCCTCCACCGCAACCAGAGTCTTTGCCTCCCGGATGGCCTTTTCCAGTTCTTCCGTCAGCTTATCCTGTTCCCTGATGGATTCAATGACTGCTTCCTTCCTTTCCTCCAGGTTACGGAGATAGGTCAGTCTCTCTCCCAGCTGGCGCAGCTGCTCATCATTCAGTGTTCCCGTAACCTCCTTCCGGTAGCGGGCGATAAAGGGTATGGTACACCCCTCATCGATCAGCTTCACAGCAGCCTCCACCTGCCATTCCTGTACGCTTAACTCCTGTGCGATCACCTGTGTGATATTCATGAAACGATATTCCTCCTGACTATAATTACTAAACCTGCACTTTTTTATGGTTGTTTTGTGTCATTCCGCGCATGGCAGGAGAATCCATGAGATCCTTCGCGTTGCTCAGGATGACATGGTTTCGTCATTCTGCGGCATTAGTCGAAAAACTTGCATCCCTCAGGATGACATTTCTGTATCAAATTGGCTTTCATAGAGCGTCTTATAGAAACCGCCCTTATTCATCAGTGACTCATGATCTCCCTGTTCGATGATATTTCCATCCTTCATGACAAGGATGTTGTCCGCTTCCTGAATGGTGGACAGACGGTGTGCCACGATGAAGCTGGTCCTGCCCTTCATAAGCTTCGTGAAGGAACGCTGGATCCGATGCTCCGTCCTGGTATCGATGGAGCTGGTTGCTTCGTCCAGGATCAGCATGGGCGGCAGCCGGAGCATC